>JAYNJY010000198.1:0-5684 GCA_038110665.1 Rhodospirillaceae bacterium
TCTCGTGCTGCGGGCCGGCCGCATCGCCGGTCTCCGCGCTCGAATGGAACCAAGTGTCGGCGTTTATATCTGCCATACCCTCGGAAACCCGCTGGGGTACTTGGCCAGCGAGTTCAGCACCGCCATCCCGACGAGCAAGGCGTACAGCACGGCGCCGAGCCAGGCGCCGGCCCGCGACACGCCGCCCTGCGCCGCGACCAACACCGGTCGATTAGCCGGCGCCACGCCGGCCGCGTCGGCCATCGCCGCCGCCTTGTCCGCCTCGATCAGAACCAGCCGTTTTGCGATCATCGCCATGGCGAACGGATAGGCGAGAACGGCGAAGATCAACAACGCGAGCGGCTTGAATGCCATCGACAGCACGCCGACGACCGCGACCGCGATCGACATGATTACCGATACGAAGAACAGGAAGCTGAACAAGCGTCTGTAGGCCAGCCACGCGATCGGCACGAAAAACGCCGACCACGACCATGAAAACCAGACCCGGCCGCCCTTGTTGATCAGTTTTTGGCGGAACGCCAGGTAGGGCTCGGCGTTGGGCCCGGCGAGATCGGCCTCGGCGACGGAGACTTCCCGCCCAAGCAGCTTGCCGACGACCTTCTTGCCGGGCTGCTCCAGCTTGCCGAGCGTGGCGGCGCTTGGCGGATACAGCGCCGGCCGCGGCTTGGCTTCGATAGCCTGTTCGGGGGCCGGCGCGGGCGCGGCCTGGGATTGGCTGCGTTCGGCGCCGCGCGCCGCGAACCACAGGAACGGCGCGGCGCTTTCCGAGCCGTCCATGCCTTTGCGCCAGACCTTGTCTTCCGGCGCGATCTGGCCAGACAGCAGCACTTTCTTGAAGGCATCGCCGGTGACCGGACCGGCGCGCTGGTCGCGCGCCCCCTTCGCGATCTACCACCCGCCCGGTTCCATGTCGTTTACCCCCTGCGTTCAGGAGATGTTATGGGCGCGAATGGGCCAAGGGAAGAACAATTCGCCCAGGCGTGAGAGCGTTGCCCTGCACTCAGATGGTGGCGATGGGGGTCGCCGGGGAGCCGACCGCCCCCGGCATGCGCAGCGGCGGCGCCGTCAGGAAGAAGCGCGAGCGGCCCCGTTCGTGCAGCGCCTTGGCCAGTTCGGAGAGATACCAGATCTCGCCGAGGTGCACGCCGAGCCTGAACAGGCAATGGCGGTGGATCGGCAGGCGCGAGCAGCCGCCCTGGGTCTCGCCGTAGCCGTGGCTGTCCTCGATCGCCATATTGTCGGAGATCAGCGCGACCACGCCCGACGAGGTGATCCATTGCAGGATCTTGGGATCGAAACCGTCGAGCACGGCGCCCGACGCGTGCAGCTTTTCCGCGTCCGGATCGCCTTGCATGCAAACGATCATGTCGTCCCAGCCTGTATGGAACAGGAAGAAATCGCCCTCCTCGACCACCACGCCGTCCTTCTCGAACACCTCCATCAAAAGGTCGTAGCCGACGGCGATGCGCTCGTCGCCGAAGTGGCGGTGGAAATCGACCAGGACGCCCCTGCCCTGCATGCCGCCGACGGCCATGTTCTCGACGCCGAGCGCACGCGCCCCCATGCCTTCGGCCGCGTCCGGCCCCTTGACGTGTTCGCCGGCCTTGAACCCGTTGTAGTAGACCTGCTCCGGCTTGCCGTCGCCATCAGCGTCGAACAGGCTACCGACGTGGGCGAAACTGTCCCATTGGGTCGAATATTGGGAATAGAGCGTGACGCACTCGTCGGAGGTGACGTCCATGTTGCCGGGCTGAGCGGCGTTCCAGTCCATGTTGTAATAGGGATGGGTGCTGCCGGGCGGATGGAACACCGGCCCGAACCGGGGCGGCAGGCGCTTCGGGTTGACGGCGTTGCCGCCGGGCAGATCGAGCGGCATGGAGAGGCAGTAGCAGAGCCCGTCGCGGATTTCCTCGGCCGCCCGCTTGCGCCGCGCCGGCGTCACCAGGTTCATGCGGCCGCGCTGATCGTCCGCGCCCCAGTCGCCCCAGGTCGAGCCCTCCGGCCGATTGACCCAACGCTTGCTCATGGTCTCCACCCTTTCCGAAGTTCCTTCAGGCTTCCGCCTTCTTCTCCCAGCCGCCGTCCGAACTCTGCTGCCAATAGGTTAGCGCGTGGCCGGCGGCCTTGCATTTCTTCCAGCGCTCGCGCGCGGCGGCAACCATGTCGGGATCGTTGCCGTCGAAGATGTCGAAGCAGCGTTCGAAGGCTCCGACCTCGGCGCTCTCGGCGCCGTCGGTCAGAAACAGGAACTCGGCGCCGTTGGCGTTCTTGTCCTCGACGGCGAGCCAGATCGGCTGATCCGCCGCGTCGCCGTCCTTGGCCGAACCATGCGGCAGCCAGGCGTCCTGGTCGTAGGTCCAGAGCATGGCGTTGAGCGCCTCGACGCGTGGCTCGGAACCGGCCAGCACGAGCGCGCGCTTGCCGGCCGCCAACGTCTTTTCCAAGAGCTTGGGCAGCGCCCCTTCGAGGCCGGAGCGTTCGAGATGGTAGAAGGCGACGTCGGTCATCTGGCCACCGCTCCGCCTCTCCGCGTCACTTGCCTTCGTAGTGGCTCGCCACCAAGCGGTCGAGCAGGCGCACGCCGAAGGCGGTGCCGCCCTTCGGCACGGTGTCGGTGTCGCCCTTCAACCAGGCGACGCCGGCGATGTCGAGGTGCGCCCACGGCGTCTTGCCGACGAAGCGCTGCAGGAACTGCGCCGCCGTGATCGACCCGGCGCCACGACCGCCGACGTTCTTCATGTCGGCGGCGTCCGACTCGATCATCTTGTCGTAGGCGTCGCCGAGCGGCAGGCGCCAGACCTTCTCGCCGACCGCCGTGCCAGCCGCGCTCAAGCGGTCGCAAAGCTGGTCGTTGTTGGAGAACAGGCCGGCGTGCTGGTCGCCGAGCGAGATGATGATGGCGCCGGTAAGCGTGGCGAGGTCGACGATGAACTTCGGCTTGAAGCGGTCGACCGTGTAGTGGAGCGCGTCGGCGAGCACCAGCCGGCCCTCGGCGTCGGTGTTGATGACCTCGATGGTCTGGCCCGACATGGAGGTGACGATGTCGCCCGGGCGCTGGGCGTTGCCGTCCGGCATGTTCTCGACCAGGCCGACGATGCCGATCGCGTTGACCTTGGCCTTCCGGCCGGCGAGCGCCGCCATCAGGCCGATGACCACGCCGGCGCCGCCCATGTCCCACTTCATGTCCTCCATGCCGGCGGCCGGCTTGATCGAGATGCCGCCGGTATCGAAGGTGACGCCCTTGCCAACGAAGGCGATCGGCTCCTTGCCGCGGCCGCCGCCGTTCCAGCGCATGACGACGAGTTGCGACTCGCGCACCGAGCCCTGGCCGACGCCGAGCAACGCGCCCATGCCGAGCTTCTTCATCTCGGCCTCGCCGAGCACCTCGACCCGGACGCCGAGCTTGGAAAGCTCGCGCGCCTTCTTGGCCAGGGTCGCCGGGTAGATTACGTTCGGCGGCTCCGACACCAGATCGCGGGTCAGGAACACGCCGTCGGCGATCTTGTCCAAGGGTTGGAACGCGGCCCTGGCCCGCGCCGCGCCCTTGCACATCAGCTTGAGCGTCTTCAGGCTCGGCTTGGCGTCGGCGTCCTCCTTGGTGCGGTACTTGTCGAACCGGTAGGAGCGCAGCCTGGCACCATAGGCGAGGTTCGCCAACAATTCGGCGGCTGACGGCTTGGCGCCGTCGACGGCGTCGAGCAGGACCGAAGCCGCGGTCTGGCCGGTGGCGGCGACGGTGTCGAAGATCTTTCCGCCGATGCCCTGCATGACGAGGTCGTCGATGTCGGCCGCCTTGCCGAGGCCGATCAGCACGATCCGGTTGAGGCGGCTCCCGGCCGGCGCCATGACGGTCAGCACCTGGCCCTTCTTGCCGGTGAACTTGCTGCCCTTAACGGCGCGGGCCAGCATGCCGCCCGCCTTGCGGTCGAGGTCCGTGGCCGAAGGCGAAAGCTTGCCCCTGTCGGTGGCGAATGCGACGGCGACGGCGCTGGTCGGCATGGCGGGATTGGCGAACACGATCTTCATGGGGAGCCCTCGAGGTTCGGAATGGTTGTTCTAAAGGAAAAGCGTTGGAGCCTCGGGTTTCAAGCGTTTTCGTTATTTTCGCGGAGCGCCGCGCTTCCTTCCCGACGGCAGCACGCCGTCGCCGCCGGCCTTGGCGCGGCTGGCGAGCCAGATCAACCCACCCGGCAGGGCGCAGGCGAGCGCGGTGAACCCGAACAGCAAAGAAAGCACCAGCGCCGCCTCTTTCGGCACCCCGATCAGCGCGAAGGCCCAAACCATCGCGCCCTCGCGCACGCCCCAGCCGCCGATGGAGACGGGAACGGCGAGGATCAGCAGGACCGGCGGGATCAGCACCACGCAATCAAGCAGCGTGACCGCGAGCCCCAACCCCTTGGCCAGCACGAACACGCAAAGCGACACGTTGAGATGCCCGACGACGCACCAGAACAGCGGCAGGACCGCGCGCCCGGGCGAAAACAGCACGGCGCGGGTATCGACGCCGAGATTTGCGAGGCCCCGCACCACGCGCCAGCGCCGAAGGCTCTCCGGCAGGCGGTCGAGTTGTGAGACCACGGCGAGGCCGGTGAGGCTCGCCAGCGTCACCATGATCACGCCGGTGGTGCTGAGCTTGGCCGCCTCCGGCGCCAGGCTTTGTACGAACAACGGTTGCGTCACATCGACCAGCGCGAACAGCGCCAGCACGGTGGCGACACGCTCGACGATGACGCCGTTGATGGCGGTCCTGAGCGACACGCCCTGGCGGTAGACCATGTACATGCGCACGGCGTCGCCGCCGGCACCGCCCGGCAGCGCCTGGTTGAAGAAGGCGCCGATGTAGAACAGCCGCGCCGCCGCCGGGATCAGCAGTTCGACGCCGAGGCCCTTCAGCACGCTCGCCCAGCGCAGGCCGCCGATGGCTATCTGCACCAGCACGACCAACGCCGCCAAGGCCAGCATGGCGACGTTCATGGCGGCGAGATGGCGGCCGAGCGCGGTCATGTCGATGCCGGAGAGGAGATACCAGATCAGCGCCCCGGAGACCGCCGCCTTGAGGCCGATGGCCAGCCACTTTTTCGTCATCGATCGCCCAATCCCGCCAGCCGCACCTCTGCCCGTTTAACAGCAAGCGACGCCGATGTCACGAAGCGGGCTGGGCGGGCGGCTTGGGCTGGGAGAGGCGTACCGGCACGCGCTTCCTGCCCCAATCGCCGGGCGGACCGTCGAAGACGCCCGCCAAGGGCGTGCCGCAGGACCGACAGTTGCCGGTGTAGTTGCCCTCGAAGCTGACGTTCCAGTCGGAAAGCTCGTACCAGTCGCGGCCGATCAGGATGTCGCCGCAATTGTGGCAATAGGTGCTCTGTGCCGCCTTGTTGCGGACGTTGCCGACGTAGGCGTGGCGGACGCCGTTCTCCATGGCGATCCTTCGCGCGTTCAAGAGCGTGCCGGGCGGCGTGCGCGGTTTGTCGCGCATCTTCCAGTCGGGATGAAAGGCAGTGAAATGTATCGGCACGTCGGGCCCGAGATGCTTTACGACCCATTTCGTCATCTCGTCGATCTCCTTGTCGGAATCGTTCTCGCCCGGGATCAGGAGGTCGGTGATCTCGAACCAGACGTCGGTCTCGTGCTTGAGGTACTTGAGCGTATCCAGCACAGAATCCAGCCGCGCCGTACAGAGC
>JAYNJY010000199.1:0-2251 GCA_038110665.1 Rhodospirillaceae bacterium
TGCGGGCGATCCTTTGTTTTTCTGGCGCCTGTCGGGCTTGACCCCGGATCGGCATGATGGCTTGCCTGCTTGGGAGCGCAAGTGGGATTTCTGCGTTACCGGGCTTTGGGGTCTTATGTATTAGAATTTGAAGGTTGGTTGCGGGGGCACGCAACCACCTTTACCGAACTAGGCGACTCATCCCGAAAGGGCGGCTTTCGAATGACTAGCGGACGGAATTGGCTAATCGGCAGAACTTCGGTTTATGACCCGGGGCAGAATCTTTACACCGGCACCATCCCAAAGGCGGAACTAAAATGCGGCTGGCAAACTTCCAACCACAACGGTCTTGGATCATGCGTTTTATGCATTCACGCCGCCGCAATATGAGGCCTTTATCCCATTAGACTAAACATGTATAGTCAACTAAATGCCAGGGGGAATGCAGAGGGTGAATCGGGAGACCTCGCAATCTGGAAGCGTGACGGTGCCGGGTGGAAATCGCCCAGCCGTACAATCACTTGCGTCTGCCGAGTGGTGGACCGAAACGCTGCCGGAAAGCCGCCCGGCGTTGCTGTTCGTCTTTTCAATCGTCGCCGGACTCACGGTCTGGGAACTTGCCGGCCGCCTGCTGTCGGGCGCGCTGTTGGCGCCGCCGAGCCTGGTCTTGGTGCGGTTCGCCGGAGGCATCGCAGACGGTTCCCTGCCGCTCGCCTTCGCTTCCTCCATCCAGCACATGACGCTCGGCTACCTGCTCGCCGTCGCCGTCGCCATTCCGCTCGGCATCGCGCTCGGCCGCAGCCCTTCGGTGGCGACCGCCTGCGAACCGATCATCAACGCCATCTACGCGATCCCGCCGGTCGCTTTCGTGCCGTTCCTGATCGTCTGGTTCGGTCTCTACTTCGAGGGCCGCGTCGCGCTGGTCTTCCTGATGTGCTTCTTCGAAATACTGATCAACATCCAGCAGGGCGTGCGCAACGTCGATGATGGCCTGCTCGAAGCCGCCGAATCGCTCGAGGTTCGCGGACTCAGGCTGTACCGGGCGGTCGTGCTCCCCGCCGCCATGCCGTTCATCTTTACCGGACTTCGCGTCGGCATCGGCCGCGCCGTCAACGCCATGATCACGGCAGAGTTGTTCTTCGCCGCCGTCAACATCGGCAAGATGCTGAAGACCAGCGGCAACGCCTTTGACACCGCCTCCATGTTCGGCATCATTCTCAGCGTTTCGCTGTTTGGCCTTGTCTGCCAGGAGGCGGTCCGCCACGCCGAACGCCGCCTGTTGCCGTGGCATCACCGGGAGGCGGCATGAGCCCACAGCGGAAATGGTCGCTTCGGATTTTCGGCATCGGGTCGTTCCTGTTGCTGTGGGAGGCTGGCGGCCGCATGCTCGGGGATGCGCTGTTCGCACCGTTGAGCTCGGTCTTCCGCACCTATCCCGACCTGATCAGCGAGTTCGGCCTGTTTCGCGAGTTGATCGGCAGCCTGCGCCAGCTCGTGCTCGGCTACCTGCTGGGCTGCGCGATCGGCATTTCCGTCGGCATCGCCATGGGCCGCTCCAAGCTCGTCGACGGGCTGTTGCAGCCGTGGGTAAGTATGATGTTCGCCACCTCGATCGCCGCCCTGGTGCCGTTGTTCATCCTGCTGTTCGGTTTCGATCTGGCGTTCCGCGTCGCCATCGTCTTCATGTCGACGGTCTGGTACGTGTTGCTCAACACCTACCACGGCGCCCGCGGTGTCGATCCGAACCTGATCGAAACCGCGCGCGCTTTCGATGCGACACCGTTGCAGACCTTCCGCATGGTGCTGTTGCCGGCGCTCTATCCCTACATCCTGGCCGGCATGCGCAACGGCCTCGCCCATGCCATCCGGGCCATGGTGATTGTCGAGATGTACATCATCGTCGGTTTCGGCGGCGTGGTCTATCAGACTGGCCTCGAGATCGAGACCGCGGCCCTGATCGGCACGCTGCTGACGATCATGGTCGTCGGCGTCGTATTGACGGAAATCTTAAAAGCACTGGGGCGGCTGACCGCCCCATGGTACGAGCGCGGCCAACGCGCCTAATCGGAATTCGGGAGAAATCACTGGATTGGAGAAATGGAGATGACGACCAAATACGACGGAAGTACAAGGCGCGAAGTTCTCAGGATGGCCGCTGGCGGTACCGCGCTTGCCGCCACTGGCGGATTGTGGTGGCCGAACGCGGCGCACAGCGCCGAAGCCCTGAAGCTGATGAATTTGGGTTTTGTCCTTGGCATTCACTGTGCGCCGA
>JAYNJY010000199.1:2261-5647 GCA_038110665.1 Rhodospirillaceae bacterium
ACCAAGGGCATTATCGAGGAGTTGCCGAAGTTCGGCGTGCAGATGGAGATGAAGCGTTTCCAGAAGCTCCGCGACAACGTCCAGGCCGTGCTCGGCGGCGCCGGCGACGTCGGGGTTTCCGGGCCGATCATCCTGCTGCGCAGTATCCAGGCCGGCAACGACGTCCGCATCCTCGGCAACTTCTACGTCCACACCTCCCTGGTCGTGGTCGTCGATGCAGACAAGATCAAGACCTGGCAGGATTTCACCCGCGACGACGTCACCGTCGGCATCAACTCGCAGGGTGACATCACCCAGGTCATGACCATGGGCGGCCTGATCAAGAACAAGATCGACCTGAACAAGGTCAAGTGGGCCGACATCGGCGGCAGCGGCGCGCGTCTGCGCGGTCTGCTCGGAAAGCGCGTGCAGGCCACGGTCATCCACTTCGACCAGGTCGCGCGCGTGCAGAAGGAGGGCAACTACAAGGTCATGCTGGTGCCCGCCGAGGAATACAGCCCGTGGGTCAACGAGGTCGTCTATACCACCGGTGCCTGGCTGGAAAAGGGTAAAAACCGGGAAACCGCGGTCAAGCTGATGAAATCCGTCATCACCGCCGGCCGCATGGCGACCAAGGATTTCGGTTACTACAAGGACGCCTTCACCAAGTACGCCACCATCAAGGGCAAGGACAAGATGCCCGAGGCCAAAGTCCGATCCTACTGGGATACCATCGCCAACAAGATGGGTGTGTGGCCGGCCGACAACGCCTTCAAGACATCGAACTTCGAGAAGTTGATGCCTTATTACGTTGCCGCGAAGGCGGTCACGAAAGCGCCGATCGACCTGAAGAAGGCCGTGGCCGAACGCCCCCTCCAGCAGCCGCTGCAGGAACAGGGCTACCCCGAGTCTTCCGGCGTCGCCCCGTGGGCAGCAGGCGCCGGGGCGCGGCCGGGAGAGCGGTACTAGCACGATGTCATGACGAGTATTTCCCTGAAGAACGTGACCAAGACCTACAGCGGCCGGGGCGGTGAACCGGTGCTGGCGCTCGACAACATTTCGCTCGAGGTCGGCAACAACGAGTTCATCTCCATATTGGGCCCCAGCGGTTGCGGCAAATCCACCTTGCTCAGGATCATCGACGGCCTGATCAAGGCCCACTCCGGCGACGTGCTGTTCAACGGCGAGCCGGTGACGCGGCCGAAGCAGGATCGCGGTTTCGTGTTCCAGGCGTTCAATCTGTTCCCGTGGCGCACGGTGCGCGGCAACATCGAGTTCGGACTGGAGGTCGGCGGCATGGGCCGCGAACAGCGGCGCGAGGTCTCCGAGCGCCTGATCTCGCTCGTCGGACTCGTCGGCTTCGACAAGAAGTATCCCTACGAGCTTTCCGGCGGCATGCAGCAGCGTGTCGGCATCGCCCGCGCGCTGGCGATCCAGCCCGAGGTGCTGCTGATGGACGAGCCGTTCGGTGCCCTCGACGCCCAGACCCGCGAGGACATGCAAGACGAGGTCCTGCGCATCTGGCAGGCCGAGCGCAAGACCGTGGTGTTCGTGACGCATTCCATCGAGGAGGCGATCTATCTCTCCGATCGCATCATCATCATGACGCCGCGGCCCGGCAGGGTGCTCGCCGAAGTGACGGTGCCGTTCGCCCGTCCGCGCACGGAGGAGCATCGCACCCGGGCCGATTTCTCGGCGCTTCGCCACGATATCTACGCCCGCCTGAAGGCGGCCCACCGCGCCAATGGCGAGGACGTTCCAAACTAGCGCGTTCGGAAGTATCAGCCCCGCAGCAACGGCCCGAGCTCGGCCACGTCTTGTAGCGTCTCCAGGCTGCTGGCGGCGGCGCGCAGCCGTTCCGCGCCGGCGTTGCCGAGCACCGGCACCGCG
Organism: Rhodospirillaceae bacterium; assembly: GCA_038110665.1. Classification (GTDB taxonomy): domain Bacteria; phylum Pseudomonadota; class Alphaproteobacteria; order Rhodospirillales; family Casp-alpha2; genus TMED8. The sequence continues at coordinate 4,131 of JAYNJY010000199.1, forward strand.
AGGTCGCGGTACTTGCCGAGCAAAACCTCGGCGTCGAGCGGCGCCGCCGCGTCGCCGGGCGGATGCGGACTGTCGGCATCCAGTTCGCGGCCGTCCTTGAGAACGATGCGGATGCGGTGGCGCCAGCGCGCCGGATAGGCCGCATCGAAATCCGCCTCGTGACGCACGTGGACGCGCGGAGTCAGTTCCCGGACCATGGCGTCGCCGATCACCGCCGGCTCCAGCGACTCCATGCCGACCCTGCCATTGGCGAGAGCGGCGGCAATGCCGAACTGATGGCCCATCAGGGCGTCGAAGCGGGTTTCCACCTTGGGCCGGTCGGAGGTCACAACCGATTGATGACAGGCGTCGACGTAGACGGCCTCGACCGATACGGGATCGAGTTGATGGCGGCGGCGGAGTTCGAGCACCTCGGCGATCGGGCCGTGCGTGAACCGGCAGGTCGGAAACGGCTTCAGGCCGGTCTCCCGGTACATCCAATCCTTGCCCAGGCCGGCATCGAGCCGCGACGGGTCGGCATCGGTGGCGAGCACGCTGAGAACGCCGAAGCGTCCGGTCAGGATGACCGTCGGGCCGGGTAGGCCGCGCGCGGTCAACAATGCCGCGGTGACGCCGGTCTGCGCGGCGCGGGCGCCGTTGAGGGCGGAATCGGTCATCGATCCGCTCTCGATGAACTGGCGCAATCCCGAGGCCCCGCCACCCGCGTGGCCGAGCGCGCCGGCAACGCCGGCGGCACCGAGACGCAGCACCCGTGCGACGCCGGCGGCCGCGCCGATGGCGTTGCTGGTGCCGGTGCAATGGAAGCCGCTGCCGTAATGGCCGGGACCGAGCGCGCTGGCGACCCGGACCGAGACTTCATGACCGGCGAGCAGGCCGGCGAGCAGGTCCGTGCCGCTGGCGTGCGTCCGCTCGGCGGCGGCAAGGACGGCGGCAAGCACCACCGTGCCGGCGTGTACCGGCCCCGCCTCGTAGGTGTCGTCGAAGGTGTGAATGCGCCCGTGAAAGGCGTTGACGAAAGCGGCGTTCGGCGCCGGCAAGGCGGTGGCGCAGCCGATCACCGAGGCTTCCGGCGCGCCGCCGAGTTCGCTCATGTAGCCGCGCACCATCGGCGAGGCCGGCGCGGCGAGGCCGGCGCAGATGACGCCGAGTGCATCGATGACGTGGTCCTGCGCCTTGCGCGCCACGTCCGCCGGGACCTCCGACCACTCCAGGCTGGCGACGAATTCGGCGATATTCGCGTCGGCGTTCACCGCGGCGCTTTCGGCAGGGTCAGGACGAGGTTGTTGTGTCGATCCGCCTCGACGCGCGCGCCGGCACCGACGACGACGGTCGATTCGACCTCCTCGATGATCGCCGGCCCCGTCAGGCGCACGCCGGCACCGAGCGCATAGCGGTCGTAGACCGGGCAGTCGATGAAGCCGCCGGCGTCGGCGTCGTAGACCTTGCGCCGCCCCTTGAGCGCGGCGCGCGTGCTCTAGCCGGCGGGGAAGGTCTGCAGCTTGATGTCGGGCCTGGGA
>JAYNJY010000200.1:0-4871 GCA_038110665.1 Rhodospirillaceae bacterium
TCGAGCCCGCGCCCGTCAGAATGCCGGACCCGACGCCGCCCACGGTTGCCGCGCCGTCGCTGGCGCCGTCTGCCGATGCCGTAGACGCGCCCACGCCTGCGGCGGTCGCCGACGCCGTAGCCACGCCAGCGCCCGTGAAGGTGGACGCGCCGACTGCCGTAGCCGTCGCAACGCCCGCGCTCGCGCCCGCTCCGGTTTCGACGGAGCCGCCTGCGGCTTCCTTGAAGGCGACGCCCTGCGTGTAGTATGCGACGTTCGCCCCGGTAAAGGTCGTGTCGTACGTGCCGCCGGTCGAGACTTCGCGATAGCCTATCTTGTGGATATACCAGATCGTGCTTGTGGTGTAGTCAGTCCAGCTAGTGGGGACTGTCACCGAGCCGTAACCCCACTCCTGCATATCCACAGCGAACAGAATAGCCGCCCCTGCTGGCGTTAGGTTCCCGCCCACATGAGACGCGGATGTTCCATTACCGCTGGTAGTGACTTCCTCTGGCGCTGTAGTGTCCGCATCCTGAACCTCAAAGATAGACACGGCCCGGCGTTCGGTACTCCCAGAAAACGTCACCGTAACCGTTGGCGTCGTCCCCCCGGTTATGTTCTTTGCATAGAATATTTGCTGCGAGTGCTGCGCACTGGAGTTGTACTGCTTTCCGACCGAAGTGGAGACATAAGTGTTGCCCTGGCTGTCGGTTACGCTGTCTACAGTAGTTGTGCCGTTAAACCAGCGAATTATTACAACGATCAGGTTGCCAGTAGTCGTATCCGACGCGAATGTTATCCCAAGTGTGGAGGACGCTGATGTTGACGAGTTCTGTGCATTCTGAACATGCGTCGGGGCGGCCATTAGGGAGCCTCGTAGAAGTCGATGGCCAACTCTAGGAGGACTGGATCAGGCCCCTCGACGGTTAAGAGTAGGCGACCAAGACCTGCTTCCCCATTGTGTTGCCCAAGCAGCGTATGGGCGCTCCCGGGGAGGCCCACTAGGTCGCCAGCCACCCCCCGCCCGGTTATGGTCGTTGTACCGAGCGGACGCCACGTCACACCTCCATCGGCAGAGAACTCACACACCAGCCAAATGAGAGCGTCTGGGTTCGATGGCCTGCCGTCGCAACGCATACCTAACCAACTTCTTCCCGGGGGGACCGGGACCGGTCCGGCGATGTTCTCGCCGGGGTTCGCTTGGAAGCTCGGATTGAGGACTGTCTCACCAATCACGGATAAAGCTCCAAGTGCGCGGCCATGTCGAAATACGTCATCAGCCGATTGTCCCGGTCTAGCAGCGGTATCCAGCAGAGGCCGCGCGCCGGTCCATCCACAGCCCGGATTTGATGCCGGGCGCCAACAGGGACTTCCAGCAAATCGAACGGCCCGCCCATCGGCGTCGCCGTTATCGTCCCGTCTGCATTCTCGATCTCGCAAACCGCCTTGCCGACGATGCATTGCGAAACGTGTGGGAGGCGGTGTGTGTGCCAGATATTCGGCGTCACGGTGCCCTTGTACAGAATGTTGTCCGACACACCGGTGCCGACGCTGAAATGCGTAATCGTTTCCGTGCCGCCGGTGGCCGCCGGAAAATCCAGGTTGGCGGCGAGCGTCACCTGATTCCCCGATACCGTGAATCCCGATCCAGACCGCGCCACCGTCTGCCGCGCATAGCTGGTGTACGCGGCTTCGTTCGTAGTCATGTCGCCGGCCTCGCCCGGATCGCCCGTGTGCAGGGCGAACGTGAGCGTGGTCGCCGGCGACGTGGCGGTATTATCGGCGATGTTGGCGATCGTCGTGGTCTTGAAAATAAGCTCGAGAATGGCAGTCTCGAGAGCGTTTGACTTGCTCATGCGCCCACCCTTTCGCGAAGCGCGGCAAGCTCGCCCTCGATCTTCTCGCATGCCGCCTTGGCCGCGGCTTCCTTCTCACGCCATTCGTTGACGACGCGGTTATGCACCACGCGCTCGCGCTCCACCTGATCGCGCAGCGCGGCGGCGTCCTTTGCAGCGGCGTCTCGCATTCGCGTGGCGGCAGCTTCGGCGTCGGCCACAACCTTGACCGCACCCGCCCGCGCATCGGCGACGATAACCTGGGCTTCCTTCTGCGCAGTCTCCCGCGCCAGGTTCGCCTCGCCCGCCGCCTCGCGCGCAGCGTCAAGATCGGCGATCGCCTCGCGATGTTCGGCCCGCGCCTTGTCGCGCTCGCGCTTCGCTTCCGCCGTGGCCTTGTCGATATCATCGATCGCCACGATCGCCTCGCCCACCATGAGCATTGCGCGCATGGACTTCGCGAGCGTCTTGGCGGCTTCGGCCGCCTGATTCAGCGTCGTGGTCATCGCATCGTGCTCCCGTACAGGATTTTCACCGTCACCGACGAGCTCGAGCCGCCGGACGTGGTGGGCTTTGTCCATGTCGTGTTTTCGGTGATAGCCTCGATCGCCGCCGACGTTTTGCTGATCGCGTTGCCCTGCGGATCGGTTAGCGTCGCGTAAACCCCGTTCGTCCCGTCGCTATCGACGGTCCCCTGAATAACGATCGTCGCACTGTTGAAAGTGCCGGAAATCTGCACGGTGCGATCGCGCGCGCCGGGAATGCTGTACGGCGCGCAGGTATCGGAATCGCCGATATCGGCCCACGTCACGATATACGTGCCGCCCTGCCCATCCTCTCGAGTTGGCGTTACAACGGACATTCCGCTTTCTCCCGGTTCATTCGGCGATGGCGCGGATTATACCGCACACCTTGCGATTTTGTCATTGATGCGGATCGTATTCGAAAATCACTTCTTCCGGCCGCGCACCGTCGCACCAGTCAGGCCGCCCGACCTTGTGCGCGTGATCCATGATCGGCATGCCGCAGCGTGGGCAGCGCGCAACGTCGATATCCGGCGCAGCGCCAGGCGGAAGCCAGTCAGGCGTACGGGTCATAGTCGTGCTGTACCTGCCCGGTTCGGCCGAGCGCGCCCGGTTGTTTCTTCGCCACCGGGGCCGCGAAGGTGAGCCCGAGCGCGTCGCCCTTGCCCGGCGACGGAAGCCCGCGGTCCTTCATGTCCTCTTTGCTTTCAAGCTGAATCTTGCCGTCAAGGCGCGGCACAGTCTCAGGCCCAATCAAATCCTGATAGAGCACTTCGTCATGCGGATCGATCACGCCGCCGGCCTTGAGCCACGCCTTTGTCCCGCCCCACATTTCGGCGCGCTTGTTCATGTAGCCGGGATCGATCGGCTTGCCCGAGAACCATACCAGTTGCCAGTTGCGGCCGAGCGTCGTGCCGCACGACACAATGCCAGTGCCGTAGCCGCCATCGACAAACACCGCGTCGGCCTTGTAATCGTCCTCGAGCCGCGCCACCAGGTTCGCCACTTCAACATCGTTATCGTTGCGCGGCATGCTCGCCAGCGACTTCGAATAGAGCCCCTGCCGCAGCATGATTTCCAGCGAGTCGTCGCCGGTCCATGCCGGATCCACACCGATGATCACCGGCGCGAACTGATACTGTTCCGGCCGCAGGAATTGCGATCGAGCACGCGCCTTGTCTACGTCATCGGCGCCGATGAACTGCAACGCCGATTGCGACGGGAATTGACCGCGCACGCGGATTTTGAAGAAGTCCGAATCCTCGCCGTGATCCTCGAGCCATTGCTGGATTTTCTTCTTGTTCGTGCCCGGCACAGTGCGGCTATCGATCTGCCGCGTGATCCAGCGATGCCGGAACCGGCGGAAGCACTCGCGAAAACGCCCGCTGTTCCGCGTCGGGTTGCCAAACACGATCCAGATTATGATTGTGTTTTCGTCGGTTAGCGCGCCTTCCGCGACTTCCCAAACCTTGTCATGGATTTTCGACGCCTCATCGAATTCCAGAATGATGATCTTGCCCTTGTTGTGCAGGCCGGCGAACGCCTCAGTGTTGTGCTCCGACCACGGGATGAAATCCTGCCGCCATGAATCCTCATGCTCGCCGTCGCGAACCTTGACCGATTGAGCCTGCACCTTGAACCAGGGGGCCGTGACGCTTGAGCGAAACCACTTGCCAATCTCAGGCGCGGTTTTCGTGCGAAGCTGCGCGTCAGTGTTCGCCGTGGTGACGATCTTTGCATCATCGAAGCACGACATTCCCCAATTGGAGAGCATGCCCATGAGCGCGCTCTTGCCGATGCCGTGGCCGCTGGCAACGGCAATCTGCAATGGCTCGTATCGCGTCGCCTTGTCCGCGAGGTGATCGCGGATCGCGCGCATGATATCAGCCTGCCACTCGCGCGGGCCGTCTACGCCCTCAAGATCGCCCTCGCCCCATTTCCATGCGAAGCTCGCCCAGCCGTAGGGATCGAATTGAAACGCGCCCGCGGCCTCGAGAATGTTCGCCTCGCGCTGGGACAGGTCAGCCACGGGCCGCCTTTTCCTTCGCCGCCCGCAGCCGATCGGCAAGCCCGTCCGTCACCGACACGTCCAGCTTGTCGTTGTAGAGCGAGTGATACCGGCACAGCATGTCCAGCGCGCGGAGCCGATCGGTGCGCCTGATCTTGGCGACGTGCTCCACTTCGCCCTCGCCCGCGCGCACCGTCACCACATCGAGCCCGGCGACCGCGGCGGCCGTGGCATCGTCCCATTCGGCCGGCCGCTTGAGCGATCCATTCTCATCGAACATGCCGCGGATATCGCCGCGTGCGATTTCCACAATCGCAGCGATAACCTCATCTGCAGTCATTCCCGCGCGCTCGATATGCTCTTGCGAACCATTCGCGATTGCCGCCGAGACGGCAGCTTTCGACAACAGGCGCGTGCCCTGCTGCTTTGCCGTGCGCGCGCTGTATCCTGCGCGGATCGCTGCTTGCGTCGCGTTCAGGTCAACCAGGTACTCCGCGACAAAGCGCGCCTGTTTCGGTGTGAGGG
>JAYNJY010000200.1:4881-5638 GCA_038110665.1 Rhodospirillaceae bacterium
AATTGTACCGCAAACCGTGCCATTTTCGCAATTGTGGTAATAGCGGTATTTAATTACATGCCCCTTGTAATTAATTAAAGCATTGATACTAAACACGAAATCGGCGTTTTTTGAATTAATTACATTAATTACACGATTTGGACAGAATCACACTGATGAGAACGAAGAGGGAACAGTGTAAGAGAGTGTGTAAATAATGTAATTATATATAATATATATATTTTATATATAAAAAACAGACGCTATTCCAACGACTTACACGACGTTCTTAAACCCGGAAATAACGACAAGGGCGACTGTAATTAATTGTAATTAATGCAAATATATCGGCCGGTGAAAAAAATCTTGCGATGGTGGTTGACATTCTCGCAAGGTATGGCAATATGTTGTGGACGAAAACGCAACGCATGAAGGCACGGAAATGAGCACCCCATACTCAAATTATTACGTCTGGCAGATGAACACGGGATACTGGTGGCTCTCGCGCCAAACGCCGCGCGGTCGCCAGTCGGATAGCTGGCTCCTGCCGAAAGAATACGACCACGGATACAAGACGGAGAGAGAAGCGCGGGACGCGCTCCGCGAGGCCCGTGAAAAGGCGCAAGGAGGCGTAACCCAATGACAACGACGAAAACGCAACGCATGAAGGAAGCCACCATGACCCGCCACGCATACATCGTCCCGTCATTCGATTTCCAAGAGCATCCTTGGCGCTTTGAGTTTTGCGACGACAGCAACATTCAACGCCCCGTGATCG
>JAYNJY010000201.1:0-5082 GCA_038110665.1 Rhodospirillaceae bacterium
GTGCGTTAGAGTACCCAGAGACGCCCGGACGCGCCAGCGGCGGAGGTGACAAAGCCAAGGATCAGATTGATGCCGACGATGCGCCGGATGGCGACGAGCTTGGCGCTAGCGGCCGGCCAGTCCTCGGCCTCGACCGCCGTGCGGTATTGCGCATAAGGGCCGAAGAACAGGAACCAGAAGAGCAGGATCATCACCCAGCCGACGGTCTGCATGGCGTGGATGTGGGGTCCGGCGCTGGCGAGGCCACCGTAGTCGGTGAACACCTGGAAGTATCCGGTCAGCGGCAGCAGGATCACCGCCGCCCACGCCCAGGGGAAGAACCGGCCGAACACGGCAAGCCAGAGCTTCAGGCGCTGCGGCGGCGGATCTAGCACCGGCATGGACGGGCGCAGGATCACGTAAGCGAAGAACATGCCGCCGACCCAGAGGACGGCCGCGACGGCATGGATGGCGATGGCTAGAGCGGACATGCCCCCATTATTGCTTCTGCACGGCGTCGTCCGTCAAGTTCGCCAGAATCCGGCTGATCGCGCTGACCAGTTTGTTCATGTCGGTGACACCGTGCCGGCACACCAGATATCCCGGGTGGTTGTAAACGAGATAGACCTGGCCATCGGGATCCTGGTAGGCGAGCGCCTTCAGCGGCAAATCGATGCCCATGACCACGTTACTCTGCATCAGGGGCGTGCCGATCTTGGGCGTGCCGATCTTGGGCGTGCCGAAGATTATCAGTTCGGCGGGGGCCAGCTTCTGGTTGATCGTTTACGCGGCGGCGGCATGGTCGATGCGCGCGAACACATGGAATCCCTTGGCTTTGAATATGCGTTCGAGACGATCCATGGTCTCCTTTACGGAGTACGCGCTCGGCTTGGCGACGATGTCTTCGGAGCGGGCATGGGCGTCATTGACGACGAAGGCGGTAAGGGCGAATACGGCGGCGGCCACCAGCATCCGGATTCTGCGCATGACATTCCTCGGTTCTCGGCGATTGCATAGGATAGGTTTTCGCCAACCTATGCGAACTGTCTGACATCGGCCTGACCGTCCGACTGTCTTGGCGGACGACCGGCCCGACTTATTGGAAATTGCGCGACGCCACGGTGATGGGGGCCTCGTTCGACTGCTCGATTCGCGCGAGCCACGGCGTCAGGTCCCAAAGCTTGGCCGAGACCACGTGGATGGCCAGCCCCTCCTTCTGCACTTCGCCCGCCACCCCGAGCAGCATCGCGCCGATGGCCTCGCGGCGAAAACGCTCCAGTACCGCCGGCCAGACGATCAGGTTGGCGGTGGCGCTTTCGTCCTCGAGGGTTACGAACATCACCCCCTTGGCGCTGCCGGGCCGCTGGCGCGCCGTCACCAGGCCGGCCAGCCGCACCTTGCGGCCGTGCGGCAGGTGCGCAAGCTCGGCGCAGGGGACACAGCCGCGGCGCGCGAGCTCGGCGCGAAGCAGGGCCACGGGATGGCTTTTCAGCGACAGCGAAAGCGCGCGGTAGTCGTCCGCCACCTGTTCACCCAAGGGCATGGCTGGCAGCGCCACCTCGGGCTCGCCCCGATCGGAAGCCGGGGCTACGGCGAATTCGAACAACGGCAGCACGTCCTGGTCGAAGCCGCGGATCGCCCATAGCGCCCGGCGCCGCGAGAGGCCCATGCCGGCGAAGGCGTCGGCCCGCGCCAGCCGTTCGAGCGTCGCCTTGGCGAGCCCGGCCCGGCGGCGGAGATCGGCCGCATCGACGTATGGCATCAGGCGTGCCGCCACCAGGGCGTCGGCCTGGCTCTGCATCAGCCCCTTGACCTGGCGCAGGCCGAGCCTGAGCGCCGGCCGGTGGGGCTCCGCCGTCGGTTCCAGCGTGCAGTCCCAGAAGCTCCTGTTGACGTCGACCGGGCGCACCTCGACGCCGTGATCGCGCGCATCGCGAACCAGTTGCGCCGGGGCGTAGAAGCCCATCGGCATGGAATTCAGCAGCGCGCAGGTGAACACGGCCGGGTAATGGCATTTGAGCCAGGCCGAGACGTAGACCAAGAGCGCGAAGCTGGCGGCGTGGGATTCGGGGAAGCCGTAGTCGGCGAACCCCTCGATCTGCCGGAAGCAGCGTTCGGAGAACTCGACGTCGTAGCCGTTCGTCAGCATGCCGGCGATGAAGCGTTCGCGGAACTTGTGGATGTCGCCCATGCGCCTGAACGTGGCGAGCGCGCGCCGGAGTCCGTCGGCCTCCTCGGGCGAGAAGCCGGCGGCGACGATGGCGATCTTCATCGCCTGTTCCTGGAACAGCGGGATGCCGAGCGTCTTGCCGAGCACCTGGGCCAGCGCCTCGGAGGGGTATTCGACCGCCTCCTTGCCGTCGCGGCGGCGCAGGTAGGGATGCACCATGTCGCCCTGGATCGGCCCCGGGCGCACGATCGCCACCTCGATCACCAGATCGTAGAAATTGCGCGGTTTCAGGCGCGGCAGCATGCTCATCTGGGCACGGCTCTCGACCTGGAAGACGCCGACCGAGTCGCCCCGGCAGAGCATATCGTAAACGGCCGGGTCCTCCGGCGGGATGTCGGCGAGACCGAGCTTGAGCCCATGATGTGCGCCCAGGAGATCGAGCGCTTTATGCACGCAGGTCAGCATGCCGAGCGCCAGGATGTCGACCTTGAGGATGCCGAGCGCGTCCAGGTCGTCCTTGTCCCATTCGATCACCGTGCGCCCGTCCATGGCGGCGTTGGCGACCGGCACCATCTCGTCGAGCCGCCCCTTGGTCATGACCATGCCGCCGGTATGCTGCGACAGGTGGCGGGGAAAACCCCTGATTTGGCCGGCCAGCGCCATCAGCCGGCGGATCATCGGCTCGTCGGGGTCGATGCCGGCGTCACGGATGTGGACATCGGTGATATCCGCCCAGGACCGGCGCCAGACCGCGCCTTGCAGGGCGGCGATAACGTCCTCGGTCAGGCCCAGTGCCTTGCCGACCTCGCGGATCGCGCTTTTCGCCCGGTAGGTGATGACGGTGGCGGTCATGGCGGCGCGTTCGCGGCCGTATTTCCCGTAGACGTACTGGATCACCTCTTCGCGCCGGCCGTTCTCGAAGTCGACGTCGATGTCGGGCGGCTCGCCGCGTTCGGCGCTGACGAAGCGCTCGAACAGGAGATCGATGCGGGCCGGATCGACGGCGGTGATGCCCAGACAGTAGCAAACGGCCGAATTGGCGGCCGAGCCGCGGCCCTGGCAGAGGATGCCGCACCCGCGCGCGAAGCGGACAATGTCGTGCACGGTCAGGAAATAAGGCGCGAAGCCGAGCGAGCCGATCAGTTCGAGTTCATGCGTGATTTGCGCCGTGACCTTGTCCGGAACGCCTTCCGGATAGCGCTCGGCGGCGCCCAGGTGGGTGAGGCGGGCGAGTTCCTGTTGCGGTGTGGTCCCGGCCGGCACCGGATCGACCGGATAGTCGTACCTGAGTTCGTCGAGTGAGAAGCTACAACGGCGGACGATCTCCAGGGTGTTGGCGACGGCGTCGGGGTAATCGGCGAACAACCGCGCGATCTCGGCGGCCGGTTTCAGGTGGCGTTCGGCATTGGCGGCCAGGCGGTGCCCAGCCTCATGCACGGTACATCCTTCGCGGATGCAGGCGAGGACGTCGTAGAGCGGGCGCCGGGCGGGGTCGTGATAGCGCACGTCGTTGCCGACAAGGAGCTTGATTCCGTGCTCGGAGGCGAGTTCGGCCGAAGCTTTCAGCCGCGCTTCCATGCCGCCTGAATAATCATATGAAACAATTAGATATAGATCGGTGTTTAGATCGAATATTAATTTGCGCAAGGCGGTCGTGAAGGCGGCGTCCAGGCGTTTCGGCAAGGCGACGGCAATGGCCTGGCCGTGGCCGGCGGCGAATACGCCGGCCGCGTCCAGAACGTCGGCGAGGGTGATCAGGCATTCGCCTTTCGGCGACCGGCGCTTGCCTTCAGTGAGCAAGCGGGTGAGACGGCCGTAGGCGGCTCTGTCTTCGGGATAAACCAGCAGGTCGGGGCCATCGGCGAGGGCGAGGCGGCAACCGACGACGAGGCGGATGCCGGCCTGCTTCGCCGCCGTATGGGCGCGCACCAGGCCGCTGACGCCGTTGATGTCGGTGATGGCGATGGCGCCGAGACCGAGCGCGGCCGCCTGCACCACCAGTTCCTCCGGATGCGAGGCGCTGGCCAGGAAGGAGAAGTTGCTGGCGCAGCAAAGCTCGGCGTAGGCGGGGGCTTCGGTCATGGAAATATCCCGTGCATGTACCACTGCGGTGGCCGGTCGGGCCGGTAGAGGCCGGCGCGGAACAGCCAGAACCGGCGTCCGTCGGTGTCCTCGACGCGGTAGTAGTCGCGCAGCCGCTCATGGTCGTTGAACAGTTCCGCCGGATCCTCGAGCCACCATTCCGGCGCGATCCGCTCCGGCCCGTCGGCCGAGGCGACCCGATGCGGGCGCCGGCGCCAGCGGAACATCACCGGTGGCCGGTCCGGTACCGGTGCCACCGCCTCGATCGGTTCGGGCGTCGCCAGCAGTTGCAGCGGGCGCGGCGCGGATGTGACGGCGGCAAGTTTCGATCCCGTCGATATCGGCTCGGCCAGCGCGGAAACGGCGCGCTGGGCGTGTTCCGGCGGGTGGCGCGGGGTCGGCACCAGACTGAGTACCCGGCCGGGCCCCAGGCGATTGGCGAGACGGTCGAGCAACTCGGCCAGGGCCTCGCCGCCGCGGGTGCCATGGCTCCGGTCTTTGGCGAGCGCAGCCTGGGCCGGCGCCAGCGGCTCGACCTCGATGGCGGCGAGCAGCAGCGCGTCGATGCCGAAGCCGGGGTCGAAACGCGCTAATTTTTCCACGAACAGGCGCTTCAAATGCGCCGCGTCGCGAACCGGCCGGCCGGTGCCGACATCGGCCTCGAATCGGTAGGCGCGCCCCTTGTCGATGCGCTGGCGGGCCCGTTCCATGTTGAACTCGGGCAGCCGGTCGGTCAGCTTCGCACCGTCGGTTTCGGCCGGGAACCACTCGCTGAAGCGGTTGTTCTCGTACAGCACCGCCCAGGTCTCCGGATCGGCTCAGAACGGCTCCTCGAGCTTCTTCGCCATTTC
>JAYNJY010000201.1:5092-5581 GCA_038110665.1 Rhodospirillaceae bacterium
GTGATGGCGATGGCGCCGAGACCGAGCGCGGCCTCGACGGCGTCCCGGGTGAGCAGCGGTTCGGCGAAGGCGAGGCGGCTCTGGTGGCAGGGCGGCGGGCGGCAGGGGATTATCGGCTCATGCTCGCGACCCAGGGCCTGGTCGAGGCGCCTGAGCAGGCCGGCGCCGAAACGCCGGGCCAGCGGCGCCCGCGGCTGGCCGATGAGTTGGCCGATACGGCGCAGCCCCAAACGGTGGAGCCCCTCGGCAGCGCCTGGCGCGATACGGAGCGCGGCCACCGGCAGCGGCGCCAATGCGCGCTCGGTGGCCGTGATGCCGTTGGCCGGAGAAATGGCCGGCAGGGTGACGACGGCGCCTTCCGCCGGTGGCGTGAAGCGGGCCGCCGCCCAGGCGGCGCCGGGCGTGGCGGCGACGGCGAGCCGATGCACGTAGCCGAGCGCCGTGAGCCGGCCGGAGAGATCGGCCATCAGCGCCGCCTCGCCACCGAAC
>JAYNJY010000202.1:0-5531 GCA_038110665.1 Rhodospirillaceae bacterium
GGCACGAACGGCAGCGGCCGCGCGCGCCGCAAGTCGCCTCCATGGCGACGCCGGCCGCGTGCGCCGCGTCCAGATAGGTCTTGCCGGCCGCCACGCTGACGTGGCGCCCGGCACCCTTATCTTCGGAACCAACAAACGTTACCGAGAAGGTTTCCGCCATGGAACTTCCTATCCTATGCCCATTCCTCTAGGCCCACGCCACCCGGTCACCCTTCTTAACCAGTTCGAGCGCCTTGCGCACGGCCTGGACGGCATCCCGGCCCCAACCGTCGGCGCCGCACTCCTCGGCCCACTCCGGCGAGGTCGGCGCGCCGCCGATGAGAATGTGCACCTTGTCGCGGTGGCCGGCCTTTGCAAACTCGTCGATGGTCACTTTCTGATAATACACCGTCGTCGACAAAAGCGCCGAGAACCCGACCAGATCGGCCTTTTCGGCCATCGCCGTCTCGATGAAACGGTCCGGATGGACGTCGGTGCCCAGGTTGATGACGTTGAAGCCGGCGTTTTCCAGCATGATCGTAACAATCGACTGGCCGATGTCGTGCATGTCGCCCAACACAGTACCCATGACGAAAGTGCCGAGCGGTTTTTCCGCCTGCGCCGCCAGCAGCGGACGGATCAGCGCCAGACCCGCCTTCATGGCACGCGCCGTGATCAGCATCTCGGGGATGAAGATCACCTGGGCGCTGAAGCGGTCGGCCTGCAGGTTGAACCCGGGGAATAGACCGTCATCCAGGATCACGCGCGGGTCGATCTTGGCATCGATGGCCTGCTTGACGCGCTCATCGGCGTAGATATGGTCGCCGGTCTCCACCGCCTCCCACAAGGTCTGCCACTCCCAGCCCACGGGCGCGCGCGACTCCCAACCTTCGGGAATTTGCAGTTCGGGTTCATCCATGTTCGAGGTCTCCCTTTCGCGACTTCAGCTCAGTTAAGCGGATACTTGCCGTAGATGCCGAAGTCACGTTGCGCTTCGAGCATGGCAAAGATGTTTTGGATCGGCACGTCGGCCAGGATGTAATGCGACGGCGAGAAGATATAGCCACCGCCGACAGCGAGATTTTTCATCACGTCGAACACGCCCTGGCGAACCTCCTCGACCTGGCCGCGCGGCAGCAATCGCTGAACGTCGAAGCCCCCGATGAGCGCCAGGTCTTTACCGTACTTCTGCTTGATCTCGGCCTGGTTCTTGTTGCCACCGGTCGGCTGCAACAGCCCCGACAGGTCAACGCCGAGGTCGACCATATCAGGAATGATCGGCGAATAGTCGCCGCACGAATGCAGCTTGATCAGGATGTCCGGATTTTCTTTCTTGAACTCCTTGAACATGTACTCGAACCGCGGCTTGGCGAGTTCACGCCATTGCTTCGGCGAAATCATCATCGACTGCTGCGCGCCGACGTCGTCGCCGACGCGGATCATGTCGATGCCCTGCTTGATGGCGTTGCGACCGATCGCGGTATAGTACTCGGTCAGGCCGTCAAGCACGCCGGCGATCAGGTCTGGCTCGTCGAACATCTTCAGGAAGAAGTTCTGGGTGCCGATGATATGCGCGTAGGCCGCCTCGATCAGGGTCGAGGAAAGGTCGGCGACGGTGAAGTAGTTGTCACCGAAGGTGTCGACCATCTGCTTGATCGGGCCGAGCAGCTCCGGGTCGGCCGGGTCCGGCCAGGTATAGGCCTTGAGCTGCTCCATGTTGGTGATCGGGTGGAAGCTCGGGAAGTTCTCCGGCACGACCTTGGCCGGCCCCCAGAATTCCTGGGTCTTGGCGAACTCCTTCTCTTCTTCCGGCGTACGTCCCTGCAGGCCGCTTTTGCCGTAGCCGACACCGAAGTGGTTGTACCAGGTCTCGCCGATCTTGATGTCGCGGTGCGAGAACTGGGCGTTGATGCCGATCTGGTACATGACGATGTCGTTGCCGAGCCGGAATTCGAGCTCGGGGTTGTGCTTCATGCCCGTGGAGGCGTCCTTGATGCCGTAGACCCGCGCCAGCTTTTCCTTGGCCTCGTGCTTCATGCGATAGAACAGCGGTACCCGGTCGACGGGCTCGCGCCGCACCGTCCGCAAAACCCGCTCTTTAGATGTCAGTTCTTTCATCGTTCATCTCTCCCTTTGATCGGCCGGCGTGCCGGTTCGTCTTATGCCTTGGCGGCGCGCTTCGCTTTTTCGCCGCCGCGAATGAATTTGAGATACTTCATCGAGTACTCGTCCTTGCCGACCAGCGCTTCGGCCGCGTACTTGAACTGGGTCAGGCCGGAGATGCCGTTCATGACCGGATCGATCATGACCGAGTCGCAACCCGACAGGATCGACAGAGACACGAACACTTCGTTCAGGAGCTTGCGGTTCGGCAGGCCGAACGAAACGTTGGAGTGGCCACCGAAGATGTGAACTTCGGGATACATGCCGCGCAGCGTCTTGACCGCGTCGAGATAGTGACAGCCGAATTCCGGTCCCGCGCCGATCGGAAACACCAGCGGGTCCAGGAAGCGGTCCTCCATGGCGATAGATTCCTTGTCCATCATCTCCATGCAGGTGACCAGGTTGGCGACGCGCTCCTCGGCGTTCTGCGGCATGCCGGCGTTGCCGCTGGCGTTGGCGAACAACAGCGCATTGTGCTCCTTGGCCATCGGCACGAGATCCTGGCGGCCGTCCTCCAGGTTGAAGGAGTTAATCGCCGGGCGGCCCTTGGAGCCGTCATGCGCCTTGAGGCCGGCATAGATGGTGGTCGAGTCGGACGAGTCGATGGCGACGACCTTGTCGGTGATCTTCTGCGCCGTCTCGACAGTCCACTTGATCCATTCGTGGCGCTCTTCGGGATAGACCGACATTTCGTCGACGCAGAGGTCGATGATGTGCGCGCCGTGCGCTTCCTGGTTCTTGATCGCCCAGGCGATGTAGTTCATGTCCTTCTTGCGCAGCGCCTGCGCGATGTGCGGAATGTTGAAGCTGTTCCGCTCGGCCGGATCGGCCGGAATGATGTCGGTGCAATCCAGGAACTGCTTGTTGCCGTCGAGATCGTTGTAGCCGATGCCGATTTTGCCGTCCTGTTCGACGACGCGCGGGCTGGTCGCCTTGATCTTGCGCGTCGAGTTGAAGTTTTCGCCAATGACGATGAGGCTGTCAGATTTCATGTCAAATGTTCCTGGTCCGTAGCCGTTTCAAATCAAGCCGCCCTGCCGGCGGCTCCCATAACGTGAAGAAAGCTTAAGGGATTTCTTCACAATGACTTTCACTCTCACGTCTCATTTCTTCCCGTCACCGACAGCATAGCGCCCATCGGTCAATTCACCGGCGTCAGGCCATAGAGGCCCGAGCGCGACATCTTGGGCAGCATGGCGCAGCTTTCCATCAACGTGACCGGCACATCGAGGCCGTCGAACACGGAAAACAGCCGGCGCTGCTGCTCCAGCGGCCAGTGCACGTGCTTGCCGCCGATCTTGTATTGGTAGCCGGGGCCGAGCCGGCGGGTGACGCGCACGCCCTCGCCGGCGACGCGTCTCTGCAGGTCGGTGACGAAGGCCCGGGTCGTCCATTCGATGCCGAGCCAGCCGGCGGTCTCGAGGAACAGCGCCTCGAGCGGCTCGAACCGGCCGTTCTCCATGGACGCGATCACCGCCTCGTCAAGCGCACGGCCCACGGTCAGCACCACGGCGACCACCGTGCGAGCGCCATCGAGGACGTGCTCGAAGGCGACATCTTCGAAAGTCTTGCCGTTGACCAGGGTCAGGCGTTGTTCGTCGTAACTCGCCACGTCGACCCGCCGCGCCAGACCTTGTGGCCGAATCAGTTCGGTCGCGCGCTCGGCGACCTCGTCGGCCGCCTTGCGAATCACCGGGCGAACCTTGGCGAGATCACGATAGCCGTGGATGCGGAGCATCTTGACCGGATCGATAACCACCGGCCCGGCCGCGAACGACCAGCTGTCACCGGCGTCGATGACGCCGCCGCGGGGCTCCGTTTCTAAGGTCATGTGCGTTTGCATCCGCAGAAAATATCAAAAATATATTTTCTGTCAATTTGCAGTATTTCGAGACGACCCCGCGTGACGCGCCGGCCGACGCCGAAGCGATCCATGATCGGACTATTTGAGCGCCGCATCCCGGATTTCGATGAACCTGGCCTCGATCTCGTCGGCCACCTGGTTGGCCACGTCGGCGGCTGCGCCATCGCGTTCCTCGACCTTGCTCTTGTTCCATTCCTCAAGATAGGTATCGGTGCCTGCGAGCTTCCGGCGCATCGCCGCCTCGTCTATAAGAGCTTGAAATTTATCGCTTAATTGAACCTTCTTGGCGCCACTTTCGTCGCGCGCCTCGACCATCGAAGGAATTTCCTGCCAGCGCAGGATCTGGACCTTGGCCACTGCTCACACTCCTCTTTCTTCTCGTTCACCCAACCATTCGCCAAGGGCGACGATGCACTATACAAAGTATCGCACACCATGTCCCGGCGGATATTCCCGGCACCGCATCGGTACCCCGCTCCACGCCCGCCGCATTGGGTCATGCACCTAAAATATATTATTTTTATAGCCCGGCTCAAACCCGCAGGCACGCAGTCCTGGGCCGATGGCACCATGCATGGCGGGCATGGCGTCGGTTGTTGAATTCCTTGGATCGCGGGCGAGCGTTGTCTACGATGCGAGCAACCGGAGCCGATAAAGAAAACCCAGGGGAGGTAACGGTATGGCCTACGTCCGTTTTCCAATTCCAGCCTTCGATCATAAGGCCCTGCGCGGCCTCGACTGGTCGGAACCCAAATACCTGAGCGCCAACGAGATCGCGGCCAAGGCTGCCGATCCGGAGGCGCGAGGCGCGTTCGCGGTGAAACCCGACGATGCGCTGTTCCAGAAATTCGATATATTGGGCGACCATCGTCACGCGCTGCTCTGCCGCGCGCCCGCCGGCGGGCGCCTGGTCGGCAGGTCCCATTCGTGGTGGCTGCAACGCGCCGTGATCGTCGATTCGCTCGACCCGGCAACCGCTCAGGTCGTCGCCGACTGGAAGACGCCGAGGCCGATCAACACCCGGCTCGGCCCCGAAGACGGTATCGAGCTCGACGGCCGGCCGCTCTACGTCATCAGCAGCCATGCCCTCGCCGACAAGTGGGTCGCCAACCGCACCCTGGTGCAGGATGTCGACGGCGGGTTCCGCGTCCTCGGCACGTCCAAGGACGGCGTCGCCAATTTCCACGAATTCTGTCTCACCTTCACCTGGGAGGGTTAAGCATGGCCCGCATTCTTCCCGCGGCGGTGAACGCCGACTTCCTCAGCGCCTACAAGGTCGAGGGCATGGGCGGCTGCGATCCGGCCACCCTCACCGTCAAGGTCTGGGACCGCTGGGGCACCGCGCCGAAGGACGGCGATTTGCCTAGCGGCACCGGCACGTTCATCGCCGCCGTGGTCTACTGCCCAAGCTGCGAAAAGAGCATCGAAGTCCATCGCGACCAGCTCGGCGGCTTACACCGGCGCGCTCCGCCGAGGCGTACACACCTCTCACTCTCACGCCGTGAGAGCGCAGGTGGCGCTCGCG
>JAYNJY010000203.1:0-5492 GCA_038110665.1 Rhodospirillaceae bacterium
CGCGCGCGTTGATCGGCGCGCCGGCGATCGTCGTCGCCGACGAACCGACCTCGGCGCTCGTTGCCGATTCCCAGCAGGCCTTCTTGCGGCTGCTGTTCGACGAGGTCGCGGCAAGCGGCGCCACGCTGGTCTTCGTCAGCCACGACCGGCGCCTGCAAGACGGCTTCGACCGTACGCTGTCGCTCGCCGACCTCAACCGGGCGGACGGCAACGCGCCATGCTGAACCTGACCATACCCACCCTCGCCTTCAAGAGCCTGGTCAACCGGCGCATCACCGCCGGCCTCACGGTCGCGGCGCTTACGGTCAGTGTCATGCTGGTGCTCGGCGTCGAACGCGTCCGCCACGATGCCAAGACCAGTTTCGCCAACACCATTTCCGGCACCGACATGGTGGTCGGCGCGCGCAGCGGCGCCATTCAACTGCTGCTCTATTCCGTGTTCCGCATCGGCAACGCCACCAACAACATTTCCTGGCGCACCTACCGCGAGATCGCGACCTGGCCCGACGTCGCCTGGACGGTGCCGATCTCGCTCGGCGATTCGCATCGCGGCTTCCGGGTGCTCGGCACCAACCTGGACTACTTCGAGCACTACCGTTACGGCAACCGCCGCAAGCTCGCCTTCAGCGCCGGCAAGCCGTTCGCGGACCTGTTCGACGTGGTCATCGGCGCCGACGTGGCGCGCGCGCTCGGCTACGGATTGGGCCAGGCCATCGTCGTCAGTCACGGCATCGGCAGCGCCGGTTTCTCCAAGCACGAGGACAAACCGTTCCGTGTCGCCGGCATTCTCGCCAAGACCGGCACGCCCGTCGACCGCACGCTGCACGTGAGCCTGGAGGCGATCGAGGCGATCCATGTCGATTGGCGGGGCGGCAGCCGCACGCCGGGCATGTCCGTCACCGCCGACGAGGTGCGCAAGATGCAGCTCACGCCCAGGACGGTCACCGCCTTCCTGGTCGGCATGAAATCCCGCTTCGCCATTTTCAAGGCGCAGCGGCGCATCAACGAATACGCCGCCGAACCGCTGCTGGCCGCGCTTCCCGGCGTCATCTTGCAGGAACTCTGGGACCTCATGGGCACCGCCGAGGCGGCGCTCGCCGCCATATCCGCCTTCGTCGTCGTCGCCGCGACGCTCGGCATGCTGACCATGCTGATGGCCGGGCTCAACGAGCGCCGGCGCGAGATGGCGGTGCTGCGCTCGGTGGGCGCACGGCCGCATCACCTGTTCACGTTGCTGGTCGCGGAGGCGACGTTCCTGTCGGCCTGCGGCGCCGGGCTCGGCCTCGGGTTGCTTTATCTCGTGCTGCTCGTGATCAGACCGCTGGCGGACCTGCACTTCGGTCTCTATCTCGAAATCGCCGCGCCGAGCCTACGGGAATTCTACATCCTCGGCCTGGTCGTGGCGGCCGGCGCGCTTGCCGGCGTTCTGCCGGCGATCCGCGCCTACCGGCAATCGCTCGCCGACGGCATGACGGTCCGAACCTGAGGCCGTGACCGGCCGAGGCGGCTTCAGCCTTGCTTTTTCACCACCAGCCAAAGGGCGTGGATCATGCCCGGCACGAAGAAGCAAAGTGTCAGCACGAGGTTGAGCCAGAAATGCAGCGCAATGCCGACGGTCAGGAACGCCGCCAAGGGCGGAATGAAGATGGCGATGATGATGCGCAGGATGTTCATGGTGCCCCCACCGAAGAAGATATGAATTTAGAAGGCGTTACCTGGCTTTGGCGGCGGCGATCAAGCTTCCTTGATGGCACCCCCGGCCTCACCCCCGCCGCTTTTTCTTCTTGCCCTTCGGCTCCCAGCGCACCTTCTTGGAGACGCCGGGCCGTGTCAGGCCGAGTTCGGTCGCTTCGAGGCGCCTGATCTCGTCCCTGAGCCTGGCCGCCTCCTCGAATTCCAGGTCGGCGGCGGCGGCCTTCATGCGTTCACCCAGTTCGTTGATCACCGCCTGGATGTTGTGGCCGACGAGTTCGGTCTCGCCGATGGCCCCGGTATCGACGGTCATGTAGTCATGCTCGTAGACGCTCTCGATGGCGTCCGAGATGCCCTTTTTCACGCTCGCCGGCGTGATGCCGTGCTCCAGGTTGTAGGCGGTCTGCTTGTCGCGCCGGCGGTTGGTCTCGCCGATGGCGTATTCCAGGCTGTCGGTCATCTTGTCGGCATAGAGAATGACGCGGCCGTCGATGTTGCGCGCGGCCCGGCCGATGGTCTGCACCAGCGAGGTCTTCGAGCGCAGGAAGCCCTCCTTGTCGGCGTCGAGTATGGCGACGAGGCCGCATTCGGGGATGTCGAGGCCCTCGCGCAGCAGGTTGATGCCGACCAGCACGTCGAAGGCGCCGAGCCTGAGATCGCGAATGATCTCGATGCGCTCCAACGTCTCGATGTCGGAATGCATGTAGCGCACGCGCACGCCGTGTTCGTGCAGATATTCGGTCAGGTCTTCGGCCATGCGTTTAGTCAGCGTCGTCACCAGCGTCCTCATGCCGGCCGCAGCGACGCGCCGGACCTCGCCCAGGAGATCGTCGACCTGCGTCTCGACCGGACGGACGATGCAGACCGGATCGATCAGGCCGGTCGGGCGCACCACCTGCTCGACGAAGACGCCGCCGGTGCGCTCCATCTCCCACGGGCCGGGCGTCGCCGAGACGAACACCGAGTCGGGCCGCATCGCTTCCCATTCCTCGAACTTCAAGGGCCGGTTGTCGACGCAGCTCGGCAGCCGGAAGCCGTATTCGGCGAGCGTCGTCTTTCGATTGTAGTCTCCCCTGAACATGCCGCCGATCTGCGGCACGGTAACGTGGCTCTCGTCGACCATGAGCATGGCGTTGGACGGCAGGTATTCGAACAGGGTCGGCGGCGGCTCGCCCGGCGCGCGGCCGGTGAGATAGCGCGAATAGTTCTCGATGCCGGCGCAATGCCCTGTCGTCTCCAGCATCTCGAGATCGAAGGTGGTGCGCTCCTGCAGGCGCTGCGCCTCCAAAAGCTTGTTCTCGGCGGTGAGTTGGGCGAGGCGCTCCTTGAGCTCGGCCTTGATGCCGGGGATCGCCTGCAGCAGCGTCGGACGCGGCGTGACGTAGTGGGAATTGGGGTAGACGATGATCTCGTCCAGCGTCGCGATCTTGTCGCCGGTCAGCGGATCGATCTCCCAGATCGCTTCCAGCTCGTCGCCGAAGAAGCTGATCCGCCAAGCCCGGTCCTCCATGTGCGAGGGATAGATTTCGAGCACGTCGCCCCGGACACGGAAGGCGCCACGGTAGAAATTAGCGTCGTTGCGCTGGTATTGCAGTTCGACCAGACGGGTCATCAACTGGCGCTGGTCGACCGTGGCGCCGGCGCGCAGCCGGGTCGTCATCTCCGAATAGGTCTCGACCGCGCCGATGCCGTAGATGCAGCTGACCGAGGCGACGATGACGACGTCGCCGCGCTCCAGCAGCGCGCGGGTCGCGGCATGGCGCATGCGGTCGATCTGCTCGTTCACCGAGGCGTCCTTCTCTATGTAGGTGTCGGAACGCGGCACGTAGGCTTCGGGCTGGTAGTAGTCGTAGTAGGAGACGAAGTACTCGACCGCGTTTTCTGGAAAGAATGCCTTCATTTCGCCGTAGAGCTGGGCGGCCAGCGTCTTGTTCGGCGCCAGAATGAGTGTCGGGCGCTGCAGGTTCTGTATCACGTGCGCCATGGTGAAGGTCTTGCCCGAGCCGGTGACGCCGAGCAGCACCTGGTCGCGCTCGCCGCCCTTGAGCGCGTCGGTCAAGTCCCGGATGGCGCGCGGCTGGTCGCCGGCCGGCTGGAATTCGGAGACGAGCTTGAACTCGCGTCCATCCTCCACGGGCGGGCGTTTTTCCGGCACGAATATGGTGCGCAGGGGTTCCGGGGCTGGGCTCATACCCCCTATATAAGGCGCCCCAGGCGGTTCGCGCCAGTAGCGTTTGCCCACCCGGCGCGATGGGCTATGGTCGGAGCACCAACGCGAACGAGGCCGCAACCTTGCCTGACCAGGATCCGCAATCGCAAACGCCGGAATTCGGCCCCGGGCGTTCCGTCGCCCGGCTCGAGGACGTGCGCTTCCTGACCGGTAGCGGACGTTACGTCGCCGATATGGATGTCCCCGGCCAGGTTCACATGGCCGTCGTTCGCTCCGACCATGCGCACGCGCAAATCCGCGCCATCGACATTTCCGCGGCCGCCGCAATGGATGGCGTGCTCGGCGTCCATATCCATGCCGATCTCGACGCGGACGGCCTCGGACCGCTGCCCTGCCACGCCATCGGGCCGCATATCGCCTATTCCGTGGTGCCGCCGCGTCCGGTGCTGGCGACGGACCGGCTGCGCAACGTCGGCGAGGCCGTCGCCGCGATCATCGCCGAGACCCCGGCCCAGGCGCTGGCGGCCGCGGAAGCTGTCATGGTCGACACCGAACCGTTGGCCGCCGTGGTCGACATCGGCGACGCCCTGGCGCCGGCCGCGCTTCAGCTTTGGGATCAGGCGCCGGGAAACGTCGCCTTCCGCGCCGAAAAGGGCGACGCCGCCGCGACGGCGGCGGCATTCGCCGGCGCCGCCCACGTGGTCGAACTGGAACTCGTCAACAACCGGGTTCATGCCTGCCCGATCGAGCCGCGCGCCGGCATCGGTCAATACGACGCGGCGAGCGAAACCTTTGATCTGATTTGTAACGTCCAGGGCGTGCACGGCGTCCGCGACGAACTTGCCGATGCCGTCTTTCACGTCGCCCACGAACGCATCCGGGTATCGGCGCCCGACGTCGGTGGCGGTTTCGGCCTCAAGAACTTCCTCTATCCGGAATGGGTGCTGCTGCTCTGGGCGGCCAAGCGCCACGGCCGCCCGGTCAAGTGGGTGGCGGCGCGCGGCGAGGATTTCACCGGCGCCGTTCACGGGCGCGACAGCCGGGTAAAAGCACGCCTGGCGCTCGACGCGGACGGCAATTTCCTGGCGCTCGACGGCGAAATCACGGGCAACATGGGCGCCTATCTCTCGGGCGGTGGTCCGGGGGTCGCAAGCCGCGCCTTCATGACCGCCATCGGCGGCATCTACAAGGTGCCGGCCATCCATTTCCGCGCCCAGGGGGTATTCACCAACACGCAATGCGTCGACGCCTATCGCGGCGCGGGCAAACCGGAGGCAAACTTCGTCACCGAACGCCTGATCGAGGTGGCGGCGAGACGGCTCGGCTTCGATCCGATCGAGCTTCGCCTCAGGAACGCCATCGACACTTTTCCGTTCGAGACGGCGCTCGGCCAGACCATCGACTGCGGGCGCATGCGCGCCAACATCGAGGACGCCGTCGCCCACGCCGACCGCGCCGGCTTCGAGACGCGCCGCACCGAAGCGGCGAAAGAAGGGAAACTGCGTGGCCTCGGTTTCGCCTGTTTTTTGGAGACCTCGCGGGGCGCGACCGAGGAAGGCGCCGAGGTACGCTTCGCCGCCGACGGCAAGGTCGAGATCGCCGTCGGCACCGAATCGCAGGGCCAGGGCCA
>JAYNJY010000204.1:0-5465 GCA_038110665.1 Rhodospirillaceae bacterium
TGACCGCCTGGCTCGCCGAGGCCGGCGCCACCAAGACCGCCATCGGCCTCTTCGCACTGGTCAGCCTGCCGTATTCGCTGAAGTTCGTCTGGGCGCCGTTGATGGACCATCTGCCGTTGCCGGTGCTCTCCAAGATGTTCGGGCGCCGGCGCGGCTGGGCGCTGGTGACGCAGGTGCTGTTGCTCGTCGCCATCCTCGGCCTCGGCCAGACCGACCCGAAGACGGACCTCTGGTGGACGGCGTTCCTCGCACTCCTGGTCACCTTCGCGTCGGCCAGCCAGGATATCGTCGTCGACGCCTACCGGGTCGAGGTGCTGGACGAGGACCGTCTCGCCGCGGGTGCGGCCACCGCCACCTTCGGCTGGCGCTTGGGCCAGGTCGGCGCCGGCGCGGCCGGGCTGATCATGGCCGACATGTTTCCCTGGGCCTGGGTCTACGCCGGCATGGCGGCGCTGGTGCTGGTCGGCATTGTTGCCATCCTGGTCAACCCGGAGCCCGAGACCGACGCGCCGGCGCCATCGCAAGATCTCAAGACCTGGATCGAGGATGCCGTTGTCGGGCCGTTCCGCGATTTCGTGCTGCGGCCGGGCTGGGCGGCGATCGTGCTTTTCGTGCTCTTGTACAAGTTCGGCGATGCGGTGTTGTCGGTGATGAAGATTCCGTTCTTCCTCGACATCGGCTTCGCCAAGACCGAGATCGCCGAGATCGCCAAGCTGTTCGGCTTCAACGCCATCATCGCCGGCGGGTTCCTGGGCGGCCTCGTGCTGGCGCGCACCGGCATCATGACCGGGCTGATGATCTGCGGCGTGCTGATGGCGGCGTCGAACCTGGTCTTCGTGGTGCAGGCCTGGGCCGGGCATGACCTCTACTGGCTGACCGTGACCATCGCCGTCGAGAACGTCACCACCGGCATGGGCACCACCGCCTTCGTCGCCTACTTGTCCAGCCTCTGCCACGCCGCCTATACGGCGACGCAGTACGCGCTCTTGACCTCGCTGATGGCGCTCTCGCGCACCGTGATGTCGTCGGGCGCCGGCTGGCTCGCCGATCGCGTCGATTGGGTGACGTTCTTCGTGCTGACCACGGCGGCGGCGGTGCCGGGGCTCATCGTGCTCGCCTGGCTGATGCGCCGCGCGGCCGCGGAGGCGCAGCCGGCCCGGTAACCGCCCGGCAAACTACTTCTGGCGATTCGCCGGACGATCCGATAAGAAAAGCAAGCACTTGGGGGGAACGATCCAGAGGAGCCTCGTGCCATGAACATCGACCAGATTCCGGTCGGGGAGAACCCGCCCTACGACGTCAACGTCATCATCGAGATTCCCTTGGGCGGCAATCCGGTGAAGTACGAGCTCGACAAGAAATCGGGCGCCATGTACGTCGACCGCTTCCTGCACACGGCCATGTACTACCCCTGCAACTACGGCTTTGTCCCGCATACGCTGTCGGAAGACGGCGACCCGACCGACGCCGCCGTGCTCGGGCAGATTCCCGTTATTCCCGGCGTCATCATCCGCTCGCGCCCGATCGGCGTCCTGGTGATGGAGGACGAGAGCGGCATCGACGAGAAGATCCTCTGCGTGCCGGTCGACAAGCTGCATCCCTATTACGGCGACATCGGTTCCTACCGTGACATCCGGCCGATCCAGCTAGAGCAGATCCAGCACTTCTTCGAGCACTACAAGGACCTGGAGAAGGGCAAGTGGGTCAAGGTCAAGCGCTGGGGCGAGGCCGAGGAGGCCATGGACCTGATTCGCCAGGCCATGGAGCGGGCCGAGGCCAAGGCCCAGGACGAGCAGGCGAAACAGGCCTCGGACTTCGGCTACGACGTGCGCTGATCTAAATTCATGATGTTTTAAACATTATTATTGCTGCTTTAAACTTCTAAATCCAAGTTATATATAACCTAACCGATGGTCAAATCGGTTAGGTCAAGTTTCTCCGCATGATCACGTCAGGCCAAATGCGCGCCGCGCGCGCCCTGCTCGGCTTCGACCAGCGCCGGCTCGCCGAGCTTGCCGGCCTGTCCGTGCCGACGATCCAGCGCATGGAGGCGTCCGACGGCGTGGTGCGCGGCAACGTCGATTCGCTGATGAAGCTGATCGCCGGGTTGGACGCCGCCGGCGTCGAGCTGATCGCGGAGGGCGCGCCGAGCACCGCCGGCGGCCGAGGCATCCGGCTCCGGGAGTCGCCGTCGAAATCCGAGACATGAAAGCGACCACCACGACCATTCTGGCCACTGAGGCGCTTCGCCGCCCGGCCGCTTCGGTGCTAGGCTGCAGGCATGGAAATCGTCCAGGCCGACATCACCACGCTCGACGTCGACGCCATCGTCAATGCCGCCAACTCGTCGCTCTTGGGCGGCGGGGGCGTCGACGGCGCCATCCACCGCGCCGCCGGGCCGGAGCTTCCCGCCGCCTGCCGCCTGCTCGGCGGCTGCCCGACTGGCGAGGCCCCCATCACGCCTGGCTTCAAGCTCGAGGCGCGTTTCGTCATCCTCGCCGTCGGGCCGGTCTGGCAGGGCGGCGGGGCCGGCGAGGACGAACTGCTGGCAAGCTGCTATCGCAATTCGCTGGCGCTGGCGCGGGGCAACGGCGTCCGGTCAATCGCCTTTCCGGCGATCTCGACGGGCGTCTATCGTCTCCCGGCCGAACGCGCGGCGCATCAGGCCGATGCCACCGTGACGGCGGAACTGGCGGCGGATGTGGCGGTACCGGGCGGGCCGGCGCGAGTCATATTCTGCTGCTTCGATGCCGTCGCCGCGGGCTACTACGCGGCGGCACTGGCCGGCCAAGGTAAGCCTTCGCGGCTGCCGCGCGCATGGCTGGGGATGGCGGCGGGAATCACCGACCAGTCGACGCGCGATTGCGTCCAGCTCTGGTGGCCGGGTTGGACCAGGCTCGGGTCGTCGAGCGCGCCGGCCTTCACATAGAGCGTGTCGGGATGGTCGGGCGAGGCGGTATAGAGCGGCGAGCCGCAGTCCGGGCAGAACCAGCGGGTCAGTTCGTTGCCGCTGTCGGCCACTTTCGTAAAGGCTTTCGGCTCGCCCTTGGTGATGCGGAAACCGGCGCGCTCGACCGCCACGCTGACGTTGAAGGCGCTGCCGGTGATCCTGCGGCAATCGGCGCAGTGGCAATAGCCGCCCGGCCCCGGTTTCGCCGCCGTCTCGAATCGCACGCCGCCGCAGAGGCAGCCGCCCCCGTATTTATCACTGGTATATGTCTTGCCCATCGTCGTGGTTCCTTTCCCGGCGCCGCATTCTAGCTTTTGCCACGGCGAAGCCGCATTCGGTTTTTATTGTTTATTGAACATTTCAGGCTATTGGAAAACGCATGAACCTGCTTCGCGCCATCACCACGGTCGGCGGCTACACCATGCTGAGCCGCGTCTTCGGTTTCGCGCGCGACATCCTGATCGCCGCCGTGCTCGGCGCCGGCGCGGTCGCCGACTGCTTCTTCGTCGCCTTCCGCTTCCCCAACCTGTTCCGCCGGTTGTTCGCCGAGGGCGCCTTCGCCGCCGCCTTCGTGCCGCTGTTCTCGGGCGAGCTTGAGAAGAAGGGGCCGGGCGCGGCCAAGGCCTTCGCCGAGGACGCCTTCGCCACCCTTGCGCAGATCCTGGTGGTCTTCGTCGCCGCCATGGAAGTCGCCATGCCCTGGGCGATGTGGGTGCTGGCGCCCGGCTTCGACGCCGTCCCCGGCAAGATGGCGCTGGCCAGCGACCTCTCGCGCATCGCCTTTCCCTACCTGCTGTTCATCTCATTGGTGTCGCTGCAGTCGGGCGTCTTGAACTCGCTCGGCAAGTTCGCCGCTGCCGCCGCCGCGCCGGTGCTGCTCAACCTCACGCTCATCGTCGCCATGCTGGCCTTCGCCAAGGAAGAGGCGCGTGCCGGCCACGTGCTGGCCTGGGCGGTGTTCGCCGCCGGCGTCATCCAGTTCCTGTGGCTCGCCCATCATTGCCGCAAGGAGGGCATGCCGGTCCGGCTCCGCTGTCCCAAGCTGACGCCCGAGGTCAGGCTGCTGGGCAGACGCATCCTGCCGGTGGTCTTCGGCGCTAGCCTCTATCAGATCAACCTCTTGATCGGCACCATCCTGGCATCGCTCGTCGCCGACGGCGCGGTCTCCTATCTCTATTACGCCGACCGGCTGGTGCAACTTCCGCTCGGTGTCGTCGGCGTCGCGGTCGGGACGGCATTGCTGCCGGCGTTGTCGCGCCAGCTCGCCGCCGGCGACGCTGTGGCGGCGCGCGCGAGCCAGAACCGCGGTCTCGAATTCGCGCTGCTGCTGACCCTGCCCGCCGCGGCCGCGCTGTTCGTCGTCGCCCAGCCGATCGTCACGGTGCTGTTCGAGCGCGGCCAGTTCTCGGCCGCCGACACGCAGGCGACGGCGGCGGCGTTGATGGCCTACGCCACGGGCCTGCCGGCCTATGTGCTGATCCGGGTGCTGACGCCGGGCTTCTTCGCGCGCGAGAACACCAAGACGCCGGTCAAGATCGCCGCCGCCGCCATGCTCGCCAACATCGCGCTCAACCTCGGCCTGATGCAGGTCTGGGGGCACGTCGGCATCGCGCTCGCCGCCTCGGTCTCGGCCTGGATCAACGCGATCGCGCTCGGCGTCGCGCTCTGGCGCCGCGGCCAGCTCGATTTCGACACGCGGCTGAAAAGCCGCTGGCCGCGCATCGCCGCCGCCAGCCTCGCTATGGCGGCTGCGCTCTGGGGCGCGGCGCTTTGGCTGGCGCCCTGGCTCGGCAGTAGTGGGCCGGGGCATGGGCCGCTCCGCTGGGCAGCGCTGGCGGCGCTGGTTGGGTTCGGCCTCGTGCTGTTCGCGCTTCTGGCGCAAGTCCTCGGCGCGGCGCATTGGAAGGACCTCAAGGCGCTTCGCCGCCGTGCCCCGGAAGCCGCGCCCGACGTGGCTTGACCGCCCGCTTGACCGACCGCGGTCGAGCGGCCATAAATCCGCCGCTGACACGGCCATTTCCGATGGAACATGGCCGTCAGACCGGGGGCCGGAGGCAAGCGCAAGTGCGCGCCGCGCGGCCAGCGCGAAAGCCAAGCGCCCCAAGGGGCGCGCCCGGCGATTGAGGGGCATACGAATGAAAAGAATCTTCTCCGGCGTCCAGCCGACCGGCAACCTGCATCTCGGCAACTATCTCGGCGCCATCCGCAACTGGGTGCACCTGCAGGACGAGTTCGACGACTGCCTGTTCTGCGTCGTCGACATGCATGCGATCACGGTCTGGCAGGATCCGGCGAGCCTGCGCAACAGCACGCGCGAGGTCGCAGCTGCCATGATCGCGGCCGGTATCGACGCCGAGAAGCACATCATCTTCAACCAGAGCCAGGTGCCCGGCCACGCCGAGCTCGCCTGGATCTTCAACTGCGTCGCGCGGCTCGGCTGGCTCGAACGCATGACCCAGTTCAAGGAGAAGGCCGGCAAGGACAAGGAGCGCGCCTCGGTCGGGCTCTACGCCTA
>JAYNJY010000205.1:0-5455 GCA_038110665.1 Rhodospirillaceae bacterium
GGCCCCGGCCACGTGCCGATGCACAAGATCAAGGTCAACATGGAAAAGCAGCTCGCCACCTGCGGCGAGGCCCCCTTCTACACCCTCGGGCCACTGGTCACCGATATCGCGCCCGGCTACGACCACATCACGTCGGGCATCGGTGCCGCCATGATCGGCTGGTACGGCTGCGCCATGCTCTGCTACGTGACGCCGAAAGAGCACTTGGGGCTGCCCGACAAGCAGGACGTGCGGGAAGGCGTGATCACCTACAAGATCGCGGCGCACGCCGCCGATCTCGCCAAGGGCCATCCAGGTGCCGCCGCGCGCGACGACGCGCTCAGCCGCGCGCGCTTCGAGTTCCGCTGGGAGGATCAGTTCAATCTCGGCCTCGACCCCGACCGGGCGCGCGACTTCCACGACCGCACCCTGCCCAAGGATGCGCACAAGACGGCGCACTTCTGCTCCATGTGCGGCCCCAAGTTCTGCGCCATGGAGATCACCAATCTCGTGCGTGACTACGCCGAGGGCGGCATGAAGGAGATGTCCGAGAAGTTCAAGGACGAGGGCTCGGAACTCTATAAGGAAGAGTACCTCGACAAGCCGGCAGCAGAATAGCCCCAGCTCACCCCTTCCGGTGAAATGCGCTCGGGCGGCCTAGGAGGCCGCCCGAAACGCTTGGCGGAAACGCACCCGGCATTCGGCCGGGTCCATGTTGCGCTTGAACGCGCTGGGCGCCGTCGGCAGCACCCGGCAGAGCAGGAACCTGGGCCCGCGCCCGTCGGTGATGAACTTTGCGGCGGCGGTGATTTCGCCCGGTTCGGCGATGATCAGGGTGCGCTCGATGCCGCTGCCCTTGGCGATCGCCTCAAGGTCGGTGGCGCGCGACGTGTGGCCGGTCTGGCCGCCAGTCTCACCGTGCATGGCGTTGTCGATACAGACCAGGGTGAGATTGGCCGGCGCGGCGGTAGCGACGGTGACGAAGGCGCCGATGCCCATCAGCATCTCGCCGTCGCCGTTGACGACCGCGACGTTGCGGTCGGGCGCGGCGAGCGCGAGGCCGAGCCCCATCGGCACGGCCGCCCCCATGGTGCCGGCCATGGAATAGAGGTTGGGTCCGTCGCCGGTGAGTTGCGCGGTATCCTTCGAGGCGCCGGCGAGGCCGCTGACGAACAGCCAATCCGACGGGTCCGGAAACAATTTCGCCAGCAGTTCGCGGCGGTCGATGTTGCCCTTGCGCATGGCCATGATGCTGTCCTCCCCCTTAGAAACCCTTGGCGCCCAGGAACTTCTGGCTGAGCACGATGGCCGCCGACTGCGTTCCCTTGGCGGTCGCGTTGATCGCGGCCGTCGTCGCCTTGGCGAGATCATCCGGCTGATCGACCTTGAAGATCAGCACGCCCATGGCCGCGAGCAGCGGCTCGACGGCCTCGCCCATGGGATACTGCCAAGGGTTCTGCTCGCCGTAGTCGCCGCGCATGGAAATCATCAACAACAACGGGAACCGGCCGCCCTTGACCAGCGACAGATAATTGGCGCAGTTGCCGAGCCCGCTCGACTGCATGCAGAGGATGCCCTGCCGGCCGGCGAGGTCGGCGCCGGCACAGAGCGCCACGCCCTCCTCCTCGGTCGTCAGCAGCACGGCACGGGTGTCGTTGTGTTTTTCGGCGAGCTTGATGAGCTGGTCGTTGCCGGCATCGGGGATGTGCGTGAATAGGGTCACGCCGGCCTCACGCAACAAATCGAACATCACGCCGGACCATTGGGCGTGCGGATGGGCTTCTGGCATCGGAAATTGTCCTCCGGGAGATGTCGTCGGACGGTAGTCCGCATCTCCCCGGGTGACAAGACCCCTATCGGCCCGCCAGGCGGGCCGCTCAGCCGCCCGAAATGCGGTTGAGCGCAAGGTGCACGACGACCGCGCCGAGGGTCACCACGATGGCTATGAACGGCAGCAGCGTGTAGCCGTGCGCGTTGCCCTCGCGCTTCGATTTGAGCGCGCGCACCTCGCGGAACAGGCTGGAGAGATGCGGGTTCATGGCGTCGAGCTTGGTCATCTCGTTGTGCATCCAGAACTGGTAGATGACGAGGGTGAGGATCACTGCCGTCGCCAGCAGGATGGTGATGGCCATCAGCTTGTTGCTCATCGCCGGCCCGGCCTTGGTCCAGACCGCGATGACGATCAGGCCGAGATAGGTAAGCAGCGTCGCGCCGACCGTCTTCCACTGGTGGTTCTTGATGAAGCGCAGCGTTTCGGTCGACTCGGCGTAGAGCATCCGAAGCTCCGCATGCGTCTTGTCGTCCAGGTTGGAAACCTGAAGCTCGGTCACCTCGACGTCGTCCCGTTCCGGGTTGGTGGCCTTGCCGGGTTTTTCCTTGCCCAGTGCCATGACGTTGTCCTCCTCGCGCTCAAGCCGTCGCCGCGCGCTCGACGGCGCGGTCGACCAGGGCGAGCGTATCGTCGCCCAGGAAACGCAACGCCTCCGGCGATGCCAGCGGATCGTCGCCGTCCTCGGCGCGCCGACGGCCTCGGCGAAGGCGATCAGAGTGCCGTTGCAGACGGCCGAGCAGCGGTCGCCCAACAGCACGTCGCGGCGCAGCCGCTACTAGGTGTTCCAGATGATTTCGGCCCGGTCCTGCATGATCGTGTCTCCCCAAAGGCTGGCAGGTTGGCGAATCGTTCAATGCAAAAACATTACGTTAGCGAAATGATTTTATCCATCGAAAACGACATATGCAGTTTCCAAGCGCAATCGATTGTCTCTGATCCCGAGGGTCCGTCAGGTTGCGTTCAGCCGTCAGGCGAGCCGCGGATAGCCCATGTCCTCGGCCTCGCGCTCGAACGCCAGCACGCGGCCGTAGGCCTCGCGGCCGAGCACTTGGAGGCCGCTCAAACCGAGGCGTTCGATATGCGGCCTGAGCTTGGCATCGCCGATGGTGTCGGCCAGCGCCGAGCGCAGCCAGCGCAGTTCCTGGTCGCTGCGCGAGGCGGCGGTGATGAACGGCAGGCCCGGCGCCGGCAGCGTCGTCGTCACGATGCGGACCGTACCGGTGAGTTCCGGCATTTGCCGCGAGATCAGGTGGAAGCTGATGGCGTCGATGGCGGCGACGTCGGCCTTGCCCGCCGCCACCGCGCAGAGCGATTCGAGATGGCTGGCGGCGGTCACGACCTTGGCGAAATTGTGCACCTGGCCGGCACGCTCCGGCGAGGCGAAGGCCTCCGGCATGGATTGGCGGGCGTAATCGGCGACCAGTCGGCGGAAGGCGTTGTAACCGGAATGCGAGGTCGGCTTGTTGATCGCCGCGACCTTGCCTTTGAGCTGGGCCAGGCTGGAAACGCCGGAACCGGCGCCGACGACGACCAGCGATCGGTACGAGGCACCCTCGACGAAGGGGGCGGCATAAGTCGGCGTCGCGACTAGGCGCACCGGCCCGGTCAGCCCTTTCATCAGCGGATAGCCGCAGGTCTGGCCGAACAGCAAGGCAGGCGCGCGCCATTGCTCGTCCTCGGATAGCTGCCACGAAAGCCTGCCCGGCACGCCGGCCATGCCGGCGTCCTTGAGCCTGCTCGCCGACGCCCCCAGAAGGCGCGCACGTCGGCGCGCAGCCATTCGAATCCGTACATGGTATAGGCGGCGACCGGACCGCTCGCCGCCGTCTTGGCAGCCGGTTTCCGGGCCGGTTTGGCAGCCGATTTCCGTAGTCGCTTCGGCGCCGGCTTTTTGCCAGATTTCTAGGGCTTGCTGACGGTTTTCGCCTTGGCCAAGCGCCCTCCTCCCGGCGGTTTCACGGACTATAGCGCAAATCCGCGTTCGCCGCGTGACTCATCCACCGCAATTGGCTAGAAGCAATAACCATGACCGACAGCCATTCTGAACGCATCCTGATCGTCGATTTCGGCTCGCAGGTGACCCAGTTGATCGCCAGGCGCGTGCGCGAGTCGGGCGTCTACTGCGAGATCCATCCGTTTCAGTCCGTCACCGTCGACAGCATCCGCGCGTTCGGGCCGAAGGGCGTGATCCTCTCGGGCGGCCCGGCCTCGGTGCACCAGACGGCAACGCCGCGCGCGCCCGATGGCCTGTTCGACGGCCAGTTCGGCCTGCCCGTGCTCGGCATCTGCTACGGCGAACAGACCATGGTGCAGCAGATGGGCGGCGCCGTGACGCCGTCGGACCACCAGGAATTCGGCCGCGCCATGATCCGCGTCGTCGACGATTGCGTGCTGTTCCACGGCGTTTGGAACTCCGGCGAGGTGCACCAGGTGTGGATGAGCCACGGCGACCGCGTCGACCGGCTGCCGGCGGGCTTCCGCCCGGTCGCGGTCACCGACAGCGCGCCCTACGCCGCCATCGCCAACGACGAACTCAGCTTCTACGCCGTACAGTTCCACCCCGAAGTCGCGCACACGCCCGACGGCGCCAAGCTGATCGCCAATTTCACCCACCGTGTCTGCGGTTGCGAGGGTTCGTGGACCATGGCCACCTTCAAGGAAGAGGCCATCTCCAAGGTGCGCGCGCAGGTCGGCAAGGGCCGCGTCATCTGCGGGCTTTCGGGTGGTGTCGACTCGTCCGTCGTCGCGGTGCTGCTGCACGAGGCCATCGGCGACCAGTTGCAGTGCGTCTTCGTCGACCACGGCCTGATGCGCATGAACGAGGCCGACGAGGTCGTCGGGTTGTTCCGCGACCACTACAACATTCCGCTCATCCACAAGGACGCCTCGGAACTCTTCCTCGGCGCCTTGGACGGCGTCACCGACCCGGAAGTCAAACGCAAGACCATCGGCAAGCTGTTCATCGACGTCTTCGAGGCCGAGGCCAAGGGCATCGGCGGCGCGAACTTCCTGGCCCAGGGCACGCTCTACCCCGACGTCATCGAGAGCGTTTCGTTCACCGGCGGGCCGAGCGTCACCATCAAGTCGCACCACAACGTCGGCGGCCTGCCCGAACGCATGAAGATGCAACTGGTCGAGCCGTTGCGCGAACTCTTCAAGGACGAGGTTCGCGCGCTCGGGCGCGAGCTTGGCCTGCCCGAAACCTTCGTCGGCCGCCATCCGTTCCCGGGCCCGGGCCTCGCCATCCGCATTCCCGGCGCCATCACCCGCGACAAGCTCGACGTGCTGCGCAAGGCCGACGCCGTTTACCTCGAGGAAATCCGCAATGCCGGGCTCTACGACGCCATCTGGCAGGCCTTTGCCGTGCTGCTGCCGGTTCAGACGGTCGGCGTCATGGGCGACGCGCGCACCTACGACCACGTCTGCGCGCTCCGCGCCGTCACCTCGACCGACGGCATGACCGCCGACTACTTCCCCTTCGACCACGCCTTTCTCGGTCGCGTCGCCAGCCGCATCATCAACGAGGTCCGCGGCATCAACCGCGTCGTCTACGACGTCACCTCGAAACCGCCCGGCACCATCGAGTGGGAGTAGTTTTTCTATTGTAAGTCATTGATTTAATTGAATTAATGACTTACACATTGC
>JAYNJY010000206.1:0-5425 GCA_038110665.1 Rhodospirillaceae bacterium
CCCGATCCACTCGACCAGGGTCGAAACGCCCATGCCGACGCCGATGCAGAGCGAAGCGACACCGTAGAACGGACGCTTCACGTCCTTGGCACGGCGTTCCATCTCGTTCATCAGCGTCACCATGATGCGCGTGCCCGAGCAGCCGAGCGGATGGCCCAAGGCGATGGCCCCGCCGTTGACGTTGAGGCGCGCGTGGTCGATGCCGAGCTGGCGCTGGCAGCCCATCACCTGGGCGGCGAAGGCCTCGTTGATCTCGAACAGTTCGATGTCGTCGACGCTGAGGCCGAAGCGCTTCAAGAGCTTCTTCGTCGCCGGCACCGGGCCGTAGCCCATGACGCCCGGATCGACGCCGGCGGAGGCCGAGCCGACCCAGCGCAGCTTCGGCTTGAGGCCGAGTTGCTTGGCGCGCTCGGCGCTCGTCACCAGCGCCGCGGCGGCGCCGTCGTTGATGCCCGACGAATTGCCCGCCGTCACGGTGCCGTCCTTCTTGAAGGCTGGTTTCAGCTTGCCCATGTCGGCGGCGTCGGTGTCGAGCGCCCACTGGCCGGTTTCGTCCTTCTTCATGCGCGGATGCTCGTCGGTGTCGACGACGGTGTCGCCTTTGCGCCCGGGGATGACGATGGGGTGAATCTCGTTCTTGAACTTGCCAGACCGGATCGCGTCGACGGCGCGGCGATGGCTCTCGACCGCGAAGGCGTCCTGTTCCTCGCGCGTGATCTGCATCTCCACGGCGATGTTCTCGGCCGTCTGGCCGAGCGAGACGATCGGATACATGGCGTCCATCTTCGGGTTTTCGTAACGCCAGCCGACGGTGGTGTCGTACATCTTCGGCGGCGCGAAGGTCGGCACGCGATCCGGCTTCGGCATCGACCAGGGCGCGCGCGACATGCTCTCGACGCCGGAGCCGACGAACACGTCGCCTTCGCCGGCGATCACCGACTTGGCAGCCTGGTTGATGGCTTCGAGGCCCGACGCGCAGTTCCTGTTGACGGTGACGCCCGGCACCTCGATCGGGAAGCCGGCGAGCAGCGTCGCCATGCGGGCGACATCGCGGTTGTCCTCGCCGGCCTGGTTGCCGCAGCCGGCGAAGACGTCGTCGATCAAGGCCGGGTCGATGCCGGTGCGCTGGATCAGGCCCTTGTAGACCTCGGCCAGGAGATCGTCCGGGCGTACGCCCGAGAGCCCGCCGCCGAACTTGCCGATGGCGCTGCGCACGCCGTCAACGATGACCACTTCTTTCATCACTCAGGACCTTTCCACTGGGGTTCGTCTATTGGTTCAGGCGCTGTACCGGCGCCACCGGCGCGCTGCCCATGGGCGGCGCCGGCGCGGCTGCCGGCTGACCGCGCGGCGACACCGTGACGGTTACGTTCGAACCGCTAAAGGTGGCGTTTTGGATGGCGATGGCGAGCACCCGCTCGGGCGTGGCGTAGGTCAGGATCGAGGTCGGCGCGCGCACCGCGGTGACCTCCTGCCAGCCGTACTGCGGCAGCGACTCCCGGTAGAAGTCGAACAGTGCGTTGGCGTTGCTGGACGACGCCAGCGAGAGCTGGCCGTACCAGGGCTTGGTGCCGAACACCAGGGTCTTGTCGGTATTGATCTTGGTGCCGGACGGGATCGGGATGTCTGGGAACTGGCCGAAGCCGGAGGCGGACTTGGTGCCGGCCTGGCCGCCACCGCTATCGCCGCCGGCGATCATCGGAGTTGTTTCGCAAGCGGCCAGCGCGACGATGCCGAGCGCCAGCAAGAGGGGGCGCATTTCCTTCAACCCGTTGAATCCCATGCCGGTACTACCTCCACTATTGCAGATGTCCCCACCCGACCTATATACCATCCGGCATCGCCGCGAGTCACCCGTCACCGTCGCACCGGGCATGGGTTTCCCTCGCCGCCAGGATGGATTAACCTCGGGCTTGAAGTCGTCCGGTTGGGCAAGGACCAAGGGAATCTCATGCAGGCCGATCCCGTCATGCCGAAAAGGGTGCTCGTCGCCATCACCGGTGCCAGCGGTGCAGCCTACGGCGTGCGCCTGCTCGAAATGCTGAAGCGCTGCGACGGCGTCGAGAGCCACGCGGTCATCTCCAAGGCCGGCGGGTTGACGCTGGCGACGGAACTGGGCCGCAGCGTCGCCGAAGTCGAGGCCATGGCCGACGTCGCCCATCTCGCCGCCAATGTCGGCGCCGCGCCGGCATCCGGCTCGTTCAGGCTCGATGCCATGATCGTCGCGCCCTGTTCGATCAAGACCGCGTCCAACATCGCCTACGGCAACACCGCCGACCTGATCACCCGCGCCGCCGACGTCATGCTCAAGGAGCGCCGCTCCCTGGTGCTGGCGGTGCGCGAGACGCCGCTGCACGCGGGCCACCTCGAAACCCTGCAACGCCTGGCCGCGCTCGGCGCCGTGATCTTTCCGCCGGTGCCGGCGTTCTACCAGCAGCCGGCCTCCGTCGGCGACATCGTCGATCAGACCTGCATGCGCCTGCTCGACCAGGTCGACGTGCATATCGACGAGGCGCCGCGCTGGGGCGAGGCCGGCGGCGTGCGGCCGGTCGGCGGCGGCGAGGCCGGATAGGCATCGGCGGAGCGGCCACATGACGGGACGGAGCCTGTTCGACAAGATCTGGGACCAGCACGTCGTCGCCGAACTGGGCGGCGGCATGACGCTATTGCACATGGACCGCGTGCTGCTGCACGACTTGAGCGGCTACCGCGCCTTGAAGCTGTTGGACGAGCAGGGTGAGCGCATCGCCAATCCGGCGCTGGCGCTCGGTTGCCCCGACCACACCGCCGGCAGCCGCCCGGGCGAGGAGACCGACGGCGCCGCCTACGCCCGGGTTGGGCCCGAGTTCCGCGGGCTATGCCAGCGGCTCGGTATTCCCTACCACCACGTCGGCGGTTCGAGCTTCGGCATCCTGCACGTGATCGGGCCGGAACTCGGGATCACGTTGCCTGGCACCACGCTGGTCTGCGGCGACAGCCATACCTGCACGCACGGTGGGCTCGGCGCGCTCGCCTGGGGCATCGGTTCGAGCGAACTGGTGCACGTGCTTTCGACGCAAACCCTGATGCAGAAGAAGTCGAAGCGCATGCGCATCGGTTTCGAGGGCAAGTTGCCGTTCGGCGTCACCGCGAAGGACATGATCCTGCACGTCATCGGCCGCGAAGGGACCGCCGCCGGCGACGGTTTCGCCGTCGAATATGCCGGCGGCGCCATCCGCGACATGGAAGTCGAGGGCCGCATGACGATCTGCAACCTGTCGATCGAGATGGGCGCCAAGGTCGGCATGGTCGCACCCGACGACAAGACCTTCGCCTATCTCGAAAACCGGCCGCATGCGCCGAAGGGCGTGGATTGGGACAGGGCCGTCGATCACTGGCGCGGTCTCGCCGGTGACGGCGACGCCGTATTCGACCGCGAGGTCCATGTCGACGTCGCCGATGTCGGTCCGCAGGTGACCTGGGGCACCAGCCCCGAACACGTCGTCGCCATCGACCAGCCGCTCCCCGATCCGGCCAACGCGCCCGACGACGACAAGCGCGAGGCCTGGCTGGCGGCGTTCGACTATATCGGGCTCGAGCCCGGCAAGCCGATCGCCGGCACGCCGGTCGACCAGGTCTTCATCGGGTCGTGCACCAACAGTCGGATCAGCGACCTCCGTGCCGCGGCGGAAGTGGTCAAGGGCCGCCGCGTCGCCGCGGGCGTCGCCGCCTGGGCGGTGCCGGGTTCGGCGGCGGTCAAGGCGGAGGCCGAGCGCGAAGGGCTCGACAAGGTGTTCATCGAGGCCGGCTTCGAGTGGCGCTCGCCAAGCTGTTCCATGTGCGTCGGCGCCAACGGCGACATCCTGGAGCCCGGCAAGCGCACGATCTCGACCTCCAACCGCAATTTCATCGGCCGCCAGGGCCCGGGCGTGCGCACCCACCTGGCAAGCCCGAGCATGGCCGCGGCGGCCGCCGTTACCGGCGCCATCACCGATGTCCGCAAGCTGGGAGCGTGACGCCATGCAGCCGCTCACCACGCTCACTGGCATCGCCGCGCCGCTCTACCGGCCGAACGTCAACACCGACATCATCATCCCGATGCAGTTCCTGGTCGGCACGCCGCGCGAGACAATGGGCGAGAACGCCTTCGCGCCGTGGCGCTACGTCGATGCCAGCGACAAGGTAAAGCGCCGCGAGAACCCCGATTTCGTGCTCAACCAGGCGCCGTTCCGCGACGCCACCATTCTGCTCGCCGGTCCCAACTTCGCCTGCGGCTCGTCGCGCGAGGGCGCGGTGTGGGCGCTCGCCGGGTTCGGGTTCCGCGCCGTCATCGC
Source organism: Rhodospirillaceae bacterium (assembly GCA_038110665.1). Classification (GTDB taxonomy): domain Bacteria; phylum Pseudomonadota; class Alphaproteobacteria; order Rhodospirillales; family Casp-alpha2; genus TMED8. The sequence goes on from JAYNJY010000206.1 coordinate 4,314, forward strand.
GCCCAGCTTCGGCGGCATCTTCGCCAACAACTGTTTCCAGTCCGGCGTGCTGCCGGTGGTGCTGCCGGAAGATGTGGTTGCCGGCTTCGTCCGCCAAGCGGAAGCCGCGCCGCACACGGCGCGCTTCACCGTTGACCTCGAGGCCTGCGTGGTGCGTCCGCCGCAGGGCGAGGTGGTGGCGTTCGAGGTCGAGGCGTTCCGCCGCACCGCCTTGCTCGAAGGGCTCGATGATCTCGGCCTGATCCGCCGTCGCCAGTCCGACATCGACGCGTTCCAGGCTGCCGACCGGGCGGAGCGGCCGTGGGTCTATGGCGCGTCGGCATCATGAGCGAAGCGCCCGTCACCACGACCAATACCGATGACGGCACCTTCCGCCGCCTTGCCGACGGCCTCGCCCAGGGGTTGCTGGTATATCGCGGCTTCAAACCGCTCTACGCCAATCCGGCTGCCGCCGCCGTGTTCGGTTTCGCCGATGCCGACGCACTGATGGCGAACGGCTCGCTCGAAAAGCTGCTGCCGGCGGAAGCGCGCAAGCGGCTTTCCCGTGCGACCGCCCCGCGCGCATTTCCGCCCGCCGCCGGGACGGAACGGCGATCCTGCTCGACGTGCGGCCGGGTGGCGTCCGTTGGGGCGACGGCGACGCCGTGTCGCTCTCGATCCTCGACGTCACCCAACGCGAGTCGAGCGACGCGGCGCTTCGCGACAGCGAGGCATCCTATCGCCGCCTGTTCGAGAACGTGCCCGATGGCGTCTTCTGCATCACCGAGAACCGCAAGCTGCTGGAAGGCAACCCGGCATTGGTCAAGATGCTGGGTTATGACAGCCTCGACGAACTGAGAAACGTCCTCGCCTAGCCCGACCACTGCACCTTCGTCGAACCGGACGCGTGGGACAAAGTCGTCGCCGAACTCAAGCGCAGCGGCCATATCCGCCAGCTCCAGGCGCAGTGGAAATGCCGTGGCGGCGAGGTCATCTGGGTCCTGATCAACATGAACGTCGTGCCCGACAATGCCGTCGACGACCTGGTGTTCGAAGGCAGCGCCATCGAGATCACCGAACTGCGCAACGCCCAGCCCTCGCTCGTGCATGCCAAGGAGGCGGCGGAACTGGCC
>JAYNJY010000207.1:0-5408 GCA_038110665.1 Rhodospirillaceae bacterium
CGCTGGTGGCAACAAATTCGGCGACCGCGTCGGGCGTCATGTCCGAGCGCAGCGCCAGGTTGATGGCGACGAGCTCGCGCCCCTTGACGCGCTCGTCGGCGACGATCGCCGCCAAGCGCTCGCGCTCGATCTTGCCGCCCTCGCTGAGCGTCTCGACGCTCGCCTGGCGGGCGGCCTCGTAGCCGCGGTCGAACGCCTCTTTGCGCGCGGCCTCGAGATCGATGCCCGGGTCGCCGGCGGCGGCGGGCGCGCTGCTTTCCTTGCTCATGGTTTGCACCTCCGTTTGAGCGTGCGACGAGCTCCTCGCCGCTTTTCCTGCGGACAATTCCGCGATGACGGCCTCGAAAGACCCAAGACGATCCGCCAGGCCGGCAGTGACTGCCGCCTGGCCGACCAGCACGCCGCCGCGGCCGAAGTCGGCGACCACGGTCTCGACGGCGACGTCGCGATACTGTGCCACCGCCTCGACGAACACCTGGCCGAGGGCGTCGGCGGTCGCCTGGACGCGCTGGCGGCCCTCGTCGGTGTCGAGCGCGTCGAGGCCGTCCTTGTGCGGCGACACCGAGCTCACGAACTCGTGGCGGCGCTCGCCGGTGCGCTGGCGCTGGTCGCGGTCGTCGCGAATGGCGATGCGCACGCCGATCGAGCCGAGCACGGCGGTCGAGTCGATGACGATCTCGTCGGCGGCGGCGGCCAGCCAGTAAGCGGCCGAGGCGCCGGTGCCGGCGACGTAGGCGACTACCGGCTTGCGGTTGGCCGCCTGGCGGATGGCCGCGGCGAGCTCGGCGACGCCGGTGACCTCGCCGCCGGGCGAGTCGATGTTGAGCACGATCGCGTCGACGGCGCGGCGGTCAACCGCCTGCTGCAGGTCGAGCGACAGCTGCTGGTAAGAGGTAGCGCCACTAATCTCGGTAAACATATTGGCATAGCGGAACATCGGGCCGCGCACGTTGAGGATGCCGACCCGGTCGCGCAGCTGCAGGCGATCGCTGCCCTGGACGTGGCGCGCCCGGTACGCCTCGAGCGCATAGCGCGCCGGCGCGGCGTGGTCGCGGTGCGCGATCGAGAGAACCGTCTCGATCCACTCCTCGGTCATGGCCCACGGCGCGGTCAGCGCCGCCTCGTATGCGCGCATCGGGAAGCCTCCCAAAAAACAGATTTAGCCGGCGACGATGGCGCGCCGCTTGCGGGCACCGCCCGAGGCGACCGCGCAGTCGGACTCGAGGCGCCGCATCAGCGCGGCGAGCTTGTCGAGGCTGGCCTGGTTGTAGCTGACGCTGACGCCGTCATGGCTGACCGAGACGGTGCTGACGCCGGCGGCGACCTTGTAATATTGCGGCCGCAGCCAGGTGAGCACGGCGCAGGGATCGGTCCAGTCGGGATCGGTGGCCATTTAGTCGTCGTCCTGTTGGTCGGCGGCATCGTCGTCGCCGGCGGTGGTGGTGGCCGGGCGCGCGTCCTCGAGGTCGAGCTCGCGGCGCCGGTCGCGTTCGCGGCGGCGCTGCTCGTAGACCGCGTCGACGTCGAGGCCGAGCTCCTCATAGACCACCGCGTCCGACATGCCGTTGTCGCGCCACACCTTGGCGGCGTTGGCCGCCTTGAGCTCGTCGGCCTGCGGTTTGGTCGGGCCGCGCCACAGGGCGCGCGCCGCCGCGGCGCGGTTGTCGAGAAAACCGGCGAGGCCGCCGGGAAACTCGGTCGAGCCGCGTTCGATTTCCTCCTCGAGCCAGGCTTCGTAGATCGCCTGGCAGAGCGGCACGCAGACGCCGGCGCGGCGACGCACGACGCGCGGCCACACCGAGGCGGTGCCCATGCGCGCGCTCGAAAACGTCGCCCCGGCGTAGTCGCCGGAAAAATCCTCATAGGTGATCGCCAGCACGCGCGAGATCTCGCGCAGTAGGAACTTGGCGAAATCGGCGTAGGTCGAATTGGGGTGCTCCGAGCGAAAAAACTTGAGCTCGTCGCCGGGGTAGCCGTGAATGATCTAGCCGGTGACGCCGACGTCGAGGTCGGTATTGCGATACCAGGCCTTTTTGCCGGTCACCATCGACTCGAGGGCCGAGGCGTCTTGCTGTTCGTCCTCACTCTGCAGGCCGGCGATGACCTCCTCGTTGGGCGCCGGCGACTGGAACATCGCCGCGAAAATCGCCTGGATCAGCGCCGCCGACAACGTCGCGTCGGCCAGCTGGTCGAATTGGCGGACAACCTTGAGCACCGGCGCCAGCGGGCTGATGCCGCGCACCTGGCCGGGCTCACCCTCGAAAATGTGCAGGATCAACGGCCGGCCGTAGGCGTCGACCGCGGCGAAGGTCTCGTCGCGCTCGCTGCCGTTGGCGTCGCGCACCTTGATCCGGTAGGCGCGCGGTGCGCCGTCGTCGTCGAGCTCGACGCCGTTGACCAGGTGCGGCGGCCGCGTCTCGGTCGACAGCCGCCAGGCCGGCAACAGGCGCAGCTTGGTGCCCCAGCCGCCGCCCGGGCGGGTAATCCACGGCAGGCTGCCGAGCACTTCGCCGGTGGCCAGGTAATGCCGATACGCCTGCCCCTGCAGCTGGCCGAAGGTGAAGCGGGCGCCGGCGTCGCACGAGCGCGGCGAGCTCGCCCACATGGCGAAGCGCGCCTCGACGCGCTCGGCCCAGCGATTGGCCTCGCCGTCGCTCATGCCGAGCGATTCGGCGTCCGGCTTGGCGTTGAGGCGCAGGCCGCTGCCGACCACCGAGGCCGTCGACTGATCGACGGCGCCGGCGAGCCAGCCAGAATTTTGAATTGCATCGACGGCCCGCGACGCCGCCAGGCGCCAGGCGGCGCGCACGTCGTCATTGCTATCGCGCAGCGCCGGCTGCCAGCGGAAGAACAGCGGCAATTCGCCGCCGCGCATATAGGCGGCCGACACCCCCGGCGACGGGGCGATCGGCGCGCTCGGCGCGACCAGCGCCCGGCCGGCCTTGACCCGCACGCGCGGCTTATCATGTGCCATCGATCACCCGTTCAATTGCCGCGCCAGATCGGCGATGCTGGTGCGTTTTTTACGTGGCCGCCCTGCGGCGTGCGCGGCGTTGGATTGCGCTGGCGCCGGGTTGGCCGGGTCGAACAGATCGGCCTGGCGGCGCTCGCCGGCGGCCGGGCGCTCGCGCTCGGCGGCCAGGCGCTGCCAGTCGGCGTCGGTGCGCGTGTACCAGCCGCAGCGGATCGCCGCCGCCTCGGCATAATTCTCGGTATCGAGCACCTCATTGCGCTCGTGAATCTTTTCCCAGTAGGCGCGCGGGTAGCCCCAGCGATCGGCCTGGATCACGCGCCGCTCGGCGGCGAGCTGGCGATAGAACTCGTCGTCGAGGCCGATCGGGTAGCCGCAATATCCACGCTGCAGCGGGTCGGCCTTTTTCAGGTTTTCATAGAGCGCCGATTTGAGACCGGACACGCCAACATTGTAGAAGCGCTTTTGTGCCTGGCGCACCTTGCCGTCCGGCCGGCGCTCCGATTTGGTCAGCGCCAGCGGCGGCGCCAGGTCGGAGCGCGCGCCGCGCACGACGATGACTCGCGTCCACGGCTTGCGCTTGGCCCAGGCGAACACGTCGACGGTGTAGGCGTTGCCGTCGATCGCCAGCATGTCGAGCGGCCGCCGGCGGCCGAAGGAGTCCGGCCAGGTGGCGGCGAGCAGCTTGTCGAGCTCGGCGCGGGCGACCTCGCTGCCGATATGGTGCGGAATCACCTGGTAGTCGACGGTGTAGCGGCGCAGGTCGGCACCGAACGCCTTGATGTGCACCTCGACGCGATCGCCCTGGACGTCGACGCCGGCGACGAGCAGTAGCCCGCCCGGCGGTATGGTGCCGCGCTCATAGCCGCCCTCGAGGTCGTTGGCGCGGTCGCGGATCGCCTCCCACGGCGGTGCGTCGCCGGCGCGATCGTATGCCTGGCCGACGACGTCGTTTATAAAGGTCTGCTCGGCGGCCGGGTCACCCTCGGCGGCGAGCCACTCGACCGCGATCGATTGCCAGTCGCGGGTCGGCGAATAGGCGCGCCACAAGTAAAAGCTCGGCTGCGTCGCCGCCGGATTGTCGGCGACCCAGCGTCCGCCGGCGACCATCGCCACCTTGTGGCGGTGCTCGATGACACCGCCGCAGGCGGTGCAGGTGAAATGCGCGTCGGCCGGATTGTCGCGGTCGATGTTGGCCTGCAGGTTCGCCCACTCGAGCGGCTGGAAGTGCTCGCAGTGAGGACACGGCACATGCCACTGCTCCTGCGTGCCGGCCAGGTAGGCGCGGGTGATGCGGCAGGTCTTGGCAAACAGGCCGGTCGAAATCTTTAGTATCTTGGCCCAGTCGAACGCCGCGCTGCGCGAATCGGCCTGGCGCTCGGGGTCGCCGCCGGCGTTGTGCTCCCATTTCGCCAGGTCGTCCTGCACCTGGCGCGAGACGGTGATCATCGACAGCGACGCCGGCGAATTGGCACCGGAGATCTGCAGCGAGCCGCGGCCGTCGCGGCGCTCCTGGTAGAGCAGCGTGTCGGTCGACTTGCGCGCCTTGTCGACGGCAAAGATGCGCCGCAGCGCCGGCGATTGCTGGCGCATCTGGCGCCACTTGCCGCGCGCCCAGCGCACGGCGTTGTCGTGCGTCGGGTGAACATACAGGCAGTCGGCCGGGTCGAGGTCGATCGCCGCGGCCACAAACACCTGGGCGATCGTCGTCTTGCACAGCTGCGCCGAGGCGCGCAGGGTCACCACCCGCGCCGGGTGGTCCGGCTCGAGGCAGCGCAGAATACGCTCGGCCGGCGGGAAGGTCGCGCGGCGGTACGGGCCGGGAATCGGCGACTCATTGCCGAAGGCGACATGCGCCTCGGCCCAGGCATTGAAATCGGGCGGCGGCGGCGGCCGCATGACCGCGGCAATGGTCGCCTGGACGGCCACCAGAGGATCGGCAAGCGGCTGCAAGGGCGCCTATCCTGTCACCTGCCGCGGCGGCGGCGCGGCCTCGCGCTGCGCCACCTCGGCCTCGGCGCCGTCGGCGATCGTGCCGCGGTGAGCCCGCCAGGCGGCGCGGATCGCCGAGGCCTGTGCCTTCCAGTCGCCGCCGAATTGCGCGGCGAGCTCGTGCGCCAGGGTATTGCCCAGCCAGACCTCGATCTCGGTGATCAGCTTGGCCAATTCCTGCGCCCAGGCGCGGCGCGCCTCGGCGGCGTCGAGCCAGCGGCCCTCGTCGACGGCCAGGCGGCGACGCGCCGCCTCGGCTTCATAGGTTGCCCGCTCGGCATCGGCGCGCCGGCGGCGCACCAGGGAATCGTCGCCTGGCGCGGGATCGGACGACAGCGCCTCGGCGGCCTGCGCCACCGGCGCCGGCTGGGATGCCTGTTGCCCGGGGTCGAGGCCGATCGCCAGGTCGCGCTCGGCCTGCTCGACCCAGATGCGCGCCCGGTGG
>JAYNJY010000208.1:0-3253 GCA_038110665.1 Rhodospirillaceae bacterium
GTGTTGAAGGTGATGGCGATCTTGTGGCCGGTTTCCTTCTCGAAGGCGGCGGCCGCGGCCTTAAGACCGGGCTCGATGGCGCCGCCGGAAATCACTGTGAGTTCGGCGGCCGAGAGCGCCGGACCGAAGGTGGACACGACGAGCAGGAGTGCCGCGCCTGCCACGGGCGCGAAACGAAGAGTGCGGAAATGCATGGGGGTGCCTCTGGGGTGCCTGGAGGGTCGAAATTGGGACGATTATACTAGAGCGCCGCGTTTCCGGCCGATCACTTTGGCGTTAGCGGCGTCAGTAGATCACCGCCTCGCCGGAGCCGCCGTCGACCGCGATCGACTGGCCGGTGACCATGGCGGCCGAGGGCGAGCAGAAGAACATCACGGCGCCGGCGATATCTTCCGGATGGATCAGCCGGCCGAGCGGAATGTCGCGGGTGCGTTTCTCGATCACCGCGTCGAGGCCACCGTTAGTGTCCTTGGCCTCGCGCCGGAAGATCTGCATGACGCGTTCGGTCGCCGTGTAGCCCGGATGGACGCAATTGACCGTCACCCCGAACTGGGCGGCGTAGTTGCCGAATTGCTTGGTGAAGTTGGCGACGCCGGCGTTGACGACGCCGTTGGTCATGCGCAAGGGCGCGACGATGCGCGCGGTCATGCCGCCAACATTGACGATGCGCCCGCCGCCGGCCTTCTGCATGAACGGCAGTACCAGCCGGGCGATGCGGATGTAGGCCATCAGCTTGACGTCGATGTGGTAGCGGAACTCCACGTCGGTCAGTTCGTCGAACCTAGCCGAGGTCGAGGTCACGGCGTTGTTGACCAGGATGTCGATGCGGCCGGCGGCCTCGCCGGCGCCGGCGACAAGCCTTTGTATGTCGTCCGGCTTGCTGACGTCGGCCTGGAAGGTCCAGGCCTCGACACCGAGCGCGCGGATGTCGGCGGCGGTCTGTTCCAGGCTTTCCGCCGTGCGCCCGCATATGGAGACGTCGGCGCCGTGTCCGGCCAAGGCCAGCGCCACGGCACGGCCGATGCCGCGGCTGCCGCCGGTCACCAGTGCCGCCCTGCCCTTGAGATCGAAGTCCGTCATCGCCGCCCCCCGCTTCGTCGCACCCGCCGACCGTTCCACAACGCGGGCATCGCATCAAGGCCGTCGCGGTCTTGAAATGCCGCCCGCCTTGCCCGAAGGTCTGATCCCAGGGGAGGGCGCATGCTCGAATTCGACGAAACCGCCGAAGGCCCGCTCGCCGGCATCCGGGTGCTCGACCTGACCCGGCTCGTCGCCGGCAACATGCTGACCTTGCAACTCGCCGACATGGGCGCCGAGGTCGTCAAGATCGAGCCCAAGGGCAAGGGCGATCCGCTGCGCGCCTGGACCGAGAACGGCATCGAGGCGTTCTGGAGGGTCTATTGCCGCAACAAGCGCTCCATCGCCGTGGATTTTCGCGCCGACGGCCTCAAGGACATGCTGCTGCGCCTGGTCGAGGACGCCGACGTGCTGGTCGAGAACTTCCGTCCCGGCCGCATGGAGGAAATGGGCCTCGGCCCAGCCGAACTGCACGCCCGCAATCCCGCGCTGGTGATGGTGCGCGTTTCGGGTTTCGGCCAGAGCGGCCCCTACCGCGAGCGGCCCGGCTTCGGCTCGCTGGTCGAGGCGATGTCCGGCTTCGCCAGCCGCAACGGCTTCCCAGACCGGCCGCCGCTGCTGCCGCCGCTCGCCTTGGCCGACATGATCGCCGGGCTGCAAGGCGCGTTCGCCACTATGGTGGCGCTGCGCGAGGTCGAGTTGAAGGGCGGGCAGGGCCAGGTCGTCGACCTGTCGTTGCTGGAGCCGATCCTCTCCACCCTCGGCCCCGAGGCCTACACCTACAAGCTCACCGGCAAGGTCAAGCAGCGCGTCGGCAACCGCTCCAACACGTCGGCGCCGCGCGATGTCTACATAACCCGCGACGGCGGCGCTATCGCGCTCTCGGCCTCGATCCAGGCGATGGCCGAGCGGCTGTTTCGCGTCATCGGCCGGGAAGACATGATCGCCGATCCGAAGTTCGCCACCAACGCAGCCCGCGTCGCTAACCGCGACGAGGTCAACGACATCGTCGCCGCGTGGGTCGCGGTGCGCGACCGCGACGACGTGCTCGCCATCTTCGCGCAAGCCGGTGTCACCGGGGCGCCGATCTACGATGCCAGCGACATTCTCGCCGACCCGCATGTGCAAGGCAGGGGCGTGCTGGTCGAACTGCCGGACGACGAGACCGGCACGGCCGTCCACCACAACATCCACCCGAGGCTTTCGGCGACGCCGGGTGCCTTTCGCCGCCCGGCGCCGAAACTCGGCGAACATACCGAAGACATCCTCGCCGCGGCCGGCTACGGCGCCGACGAGATCGCCGCGTTGCGAAAGGGAGGCGTGATATGAACGATCTGCTGGTCTGGCGCTCGCAACTCTACGTGCCCGCCAACAACCCGCGCTTCATCGCCAAGGCGCACACGCGCGGCGCCGACGCCGTCATCCTCGATTTGGAGGACAGCGTGCCGGCGGCGGAACGTCCGGGCGCGCGCGCGAACCTCGCCGAGAGCGTCGCCGCCGTCAGCCAGTCCGGCGCCGACGCCACGGTGCGCATCAATTCGCCGGAAAGCGAGGCCCTGCTCGATCTCGATGCGGCGGTGATTGCGGGTGTCCGAGGTATCTACGTCACCAAGGTGCGTGATGCGGCCTACCTGCGCGTGGTTTCGGCCGAGGTCGGGCGCCTGGAAGCCGAGCGCGGAATCAAGCCGGGCACGGTGCGCCTCGTCGCCATGATCGAGACGGCGGCGGCCTACGTCCAGGCGCTCGAGATCGGCCAGGCCGACGCGCGCACCGCCGCGCTGGTCCTGGGTGGCGAGGACATCGCGCTCGATCTGCATATCGTGCCGGATTCCGATACGCTGGCCATGCCCAAGCAGCACATCAACATCGTCGCGCGTGCCTGCGGCCTGCAGCCGTTCGGCATCATGGGCACGGTCGCCGACTACAACGACCTCGACGCGGTGCGCCTGGTCGCCGAGCGCTCGCGGCGCTTCGGCTTCGAAGGTGCGGCCTGCATCCACCCGAGCGTGGTGCCGGTGCTGAACGCCGCCTTCACGCCGGACCCGGAAGAGGTCGGCCACGCCAGACGCGTCGTCGCCGCCTACGCCGAGGCGACGGCCAAGGGCACCGGCGCGATCACGGTGGACGGCAAGATGATCGACGTGCCGGTAGTCAAGCGCGCCGAGAATTTGCTGCG
>JAYNJY010000208.1:3353-5369 GCA_038110665.1 Rhodospirillaceae bacterium
GACCGCTTCGCCGGCCTCGCCGGCAAGGCCGAGCGCGAGGTAGGCGAGGTGCTTTTCCGGGTCTTCCGTGACCGAAGGCCGGAGCCCTATGGCGTGCACCCAGTCTGCGAATTCGTCCAAGGTCATCGGTGTTCTCCCGTTCAGTTGCGGCGGCGAAGCGCATAGGCGACGACGGCGCCGAGGCCGGACATCAGCGCCATGGCGAAATAGGCCTCTCCCGCATACGCGGCGTAGAGCTTGCCCGACATCCACGCCGCCAGGCCGAGCGCCAGGCCCATGACGACGGCGGCGTAGAGGCTCTGCGCCGTCGCCGAGACCTCGGGCGCCATGCGCCGGGCGATGAAATGGACGGCGCCGAGATGCGCCGCGCCGAAGGTGAAGGCGTGGAGGATTTGCAGCACCAGCAATGCTGGCAAGCCGTCGGTCATGCCGGTCGCGGCCCAGCGCACGAGGCCGGCGAGACCGCCGAGCGCGATCAGCCGGGCGGCGCCGAAACGTCTGACCAGCTTGTCGCCCCAGACGAACAGAATGACCTCGGCGATGACGCCCTCGGCCCAGAGCCAGCCGATGACCGCTTCCGAATGGCCGGCGGCGAGCCAGTGGATGGTGCCGAAGGTGTAGTAGACGGCGTGGCTCGCCTGGATCAGGGCGGTCGCCACCAGAAAGCCCAGGAAGGCGCGGTCGGTGGCGACCTCGAGGATCGGCCGGCGCGTCGCCACGGCGGGCGCGATGCGGGTGTCGGGGAGCGTCAGGGCGGACAGCAAGGTCACCGCCATCAGCCCGAGCACGACCCAGTAGACGTTATCGATCTCGCCGCCGTCGAGCGCCTTGCCCATGGCCCAGGCGCCGGCGATGAAGGTGAGCGAGCCCCACAGCCGGACCCGGCCGTAATCGATCGGCTGCTGCTTCGCGGTCTGCATGACGAGCGATTCCATCAGCGGCATGTTGGGCGACCAGAACGCATGGAACAGCAGCGTCACCGCCAGGATCGGCCAGAACCCGTAGGTCCAGTGGAACAGCGAGAACACTAGGATTGCGATGAAGCAAAGCCCCGAGATCAGGCGTTTGCGCTCGCCCAACCGGTCGGCGGCGCCGGCGACGAGCGGGTTGGCGAGCGTCTTGACGGCGATGCCGAGCGCCATCACCAGCGCCAGGTCCTCGGCCGACAGCCCGTGCGCCTTCAGCCACAACGGCCAGAACGGCATTATCACGCCGATCACGGCGAAGGCGGCACTGTAATAGAAAGCGAGGCGAAAGGACATCACCGGCGGAAGTCCCGGTCAAGCTCTTGGGCGAATTCGGCGAGATAGTCGAGGCCGCTGACGGCGCGGCTGCCGTACCAGGAAACCATTTCGGCGTCGATCAGCCGCGCCTTCGCCGCGTGCCTCGGGAACGCTTCGTGGAACGCCGCCAAGTGCTTCTCGGCGAACGGATAGGGCTCGGTCGAGAACAGCACGAGGTCGACGGCGTCGAGCAGCGCATCGGACATCTCGATCTCGGGATAGCGCAGTCCGTCGCCGATATCGTAGGTCGCGATGTTGGCCAAATTCAGCATGTCGGCGATGTAGGTGCCGGGCGCCACGGTCATCCAGGGCTTGCGCCAGATCAGGTAGAGCGCGCGGCGCGCCGGCCAATCCCGGGCCGCCGCCGCTAGCCGGTCAAACGCGGCATCGAAGGCGGCCTCAAGGCCTGCCGCTGCCGCATCGGCGCCGAACAGCCCGCCGAGCAGCCGATAGAGCTCGCGGTTGTCGACGACTTCGAGCGGATGAGTCACCACCACTTGGATGCCCTCGGCGGCGATGGCGTCGGCCATTTCCTTCGGGTTTTCGTCGACGTTGACGAGCAAGTGTGTCGGCGCGAGTTCCAAAAGCCGCGCCATGTCGATCTCCTTGGTGCCGCCGACGCTGGCGATTTCGCCCGCCGCCGGCGCCGGGTGCACGCAAAACCGGGTGCGTCCGACAAGGCGGTCGGCCAGGCCGAGATCGAACAGCAGTTCGGTCAGGCTCGGCACCAGCG
>JAYNJY010000209.1:0-5350 GCA_038110665.1 Rhodospirillaceae bacterium
CACCTACATCAAGAACGAACTTACCCGGCGCGGCGTCCCGAAAGATGAAGTCCAGTTCATCGCCGACCACAAGACGCACGTCGCGAAGCAGCGGCTTTTCAACGACATGAACACGGGCAAGGTCCGCATCCTGATCGGCTCGACGGCCAAGATGGCGACGGGCGTGAATGCGCAGCGCCGGCTCTACGCGGTGCATAACCTCGACCCGCTCTGGTATCCGTCCGACGACGAGCAGCGCAACGGCCGTATTCTCCGCCAGGGCAACCAGAACCGCGAGATCGAGATCAACGACTACGCCACCAAGGGCACCTACGACTCGACCATGTGGGGCCTGATGGAGACGAAGGCCCGTTTCATCGAGGGCTTCTTTGCCGGCGACCCGACCATGCGCGACATGGAAGACCTCGGGGAAGCCAGCCAGTTCGAGCAGGCGAAGGCGCTATCCACGGCCGACCCGCGGCTGATCGACCTGACGAACAAGCGGCAGGAGTTGGAAAAGCTCGAACGCCGGGAGCGGTCGCACCATGCCGCGGAATATGACCGGCTGGAACGCATCCGCCGGGCCGAGCGCAGCATCGCGTCATGGACACAATCGCTCGAGCATCGCCGCGCCGACCTCGCGCAGCGCGTCGACACGGCGGGCGACGCCTTCAAGGCGACGGACGCCAAGGGCAAGGTCTATGACGAGCGCGTCGAGTACGGCGCCTACCTGCTGGAAAGCATCAACAAGCTGGCGGACCGCACGCAGGCGGCCGGCAAGACGCTGCAGCAGGAACTCGGTCAGTTGGGCGGTTTCGACGTGATCGCCGAAGCATGGCGCGGGCGGGCGACGAAAGAGGCGCCGGAAGGCGAGGCGCACCGCGCGCTGTACCTGCAGCTCGCCGGTTCGGGGCAAATCACCATCCGTGGCGATAGTGCAGCCGGTCTGATCGCCAGCGCCGAGGCCGGACTGCGGGGCCTGGAAAGCCGCGTTGCCGATGCCGAGACGGCGCTGGCCCACTACCAGAAGCAGTTCGACGACTTCTCCAACACCAAGCCGACGCCGTTCGAGGGGAAGGACGACATCGCCCGGCTGCGGCGGGAAGTCGACGAGTTGGAAGCGGCAATCCTCGATGACGGCAAGGAAGACGAAAAGAACGCGCTGGCCGCGGCCGAGCAGGCGGAGATCGATCGGTTCGACGACGAGGCGGTTGCCATCGGCAGCCCGGCCGCCGAGCGGTTCAGCATCGAGCGCGAGCGGCTCGGCCCGGCATCCCCCGCCGTCGCCCAGGACGCCGCCGCCATCGTCAAGGCGCTACAGGCCCGGCTCAAGCAGGTTGGCATCGCCGACCGGATCGCGGTGCGCGTCTCCGAGGCGCTGCGCTCTCGGCTGGAAAGCGGCGAGGAAGTCGGCGCGCAGGGCGTCTACGACCCGTGGGCGCGGCTCATCACCGTGGCGCTGGAATCCGACCAGTCTCAGGCTTGGGTGCTCGACCATGAAATCGTCCATGCGCTGCGCGACCTCGACCTCATCCGCAAGGCTGAATGGACGACGCTGCGCCGGGCGGCGCTGGCCGACACCGAGCGCATGGACGAAATCCGGCAGCGCTACGACGGCACCGGCTTGTCCGAGGAGGAGCTGATCGAGGAAGCCGTGGCCGATATGTTCGCCGATTGGTCGGCGGGCAGGATGCAGGCCGGCGGCTTCATCCGTGCGGCGTTCGAGCGGCTGCGAGCCTTGCTGCGCGAGGTGGCCCGCGCCTTCTCCGGTCGCGGCCTGACGGCGGAAGACGTGTTCTCGCGCGTCGAGCGCGGCGCGGTGGGCCGGCGGCGCGAGGGGCAGACCGTACCCGAGGGCATCGACGAACCCGGCCCGATGGGGATTTCCGAGAAGTTCGCCCGCGTGTTCCACGGCTCGCCGCACGACTTCGACCGCTTCGATATCGGCAAGATCGGCACCGGGGAAGGCAACCAGACCTTCGGTTGGGGGCTGTATTTCGCCAGCCGGAAGGGGGTGGCCGAATACTACAAAAACATTCTCTCCAGAAACTTCCAGATGAACAAGGGGTGGACAACCGCCGACGTTATTGAAGAACTAAATCAGGTGCAAGAAGAAGAGGACGAGTTCAGCGAAAGCTATACGATGCTCGACTATATGCACGAGCATTACATGCTTGCTGACTATGACGACAGAAATGCGTTTGCATTCGCAGATGGAATGATCGTCTTTGATAAGGACGGCATGAAATACACGGTCGAAGATCTGCCGAAGCCATCTGGGAAGCTCTACAAAGTCAATCTCGCACCCGCCGAGGACGAATACCTCTATTGGGACAAGCCGCTTTCCGAGCAGAGCGAAAAGGTGCGGGGCGCGCTGGAAAAGGCTCTTGGCCGCCAGGTTGCAGAATGGCGTGACGCCGATGGTGTCTGGCATGGCACCGGCGAAGATGTTTATGGATGGTGGGCGCAGAATCGAAAAAGGAATGTGTTTAAGGAACATATCAAAAGTTCTTTCGGCTTTGACCGACCGTTCAATGACAAAAGGGGCGCGTCCCTTGATTTTCTCGCCGCGGGCATCCCCGGCATCAAGTATCTCGATCAAGGGACACGTTCTTTCAAAATCGAGGCCCCTGAGAACAGAGGACACGACTGGCTTGTTACCAATGATCGAGGCTCTATCGTCGCCAAGGTTTCGACCGAAGCGCAGGCTCGGGCAGAACTCGACAGGCTACGAAGCTACAATTACGTGATCTTCGACGACTCCCTGATTTCCGTCGAATCCAAGTTCTCCCTGCCGCGCCGCCAGCGCCCCACCGCTGCGCCCGCCACCCCGGCACCGACCTTCGACAACGCCGAGACCGAGGCGCGCTACCGCAAGGCGCGACAGGGCGTCGGCAACGGGGAATCGTTGATCAAGCGCGCGACCGGCTGGTGGGAATACTTGGCCCAGGGCATGAGCCGCCACCATATCCACCTGCCGAACACGGCCCGGTTCTCCGACGTGGCCGAGCAATTCCGCAAGCTGGAAGCCGCCCCGCAGGCCAGCAAGGAGCGGATTGTCCGCATTCTGCGCAGCATGACGGACGGCATGAACGCGGCCGATCTCGACCTGTTCACCCGCAAGGTGATGCTCGACGATCTCGCATGGGAAGCCGAGCAGGGCCGGGCGCTGCCGTTCGGCCTTTCCGCCGAGGACGCGCCGCGCGAGCTCGCCAAGATCGACAGGGTGCTAGACGGCCGGCCGGACATCGTGGACGCGGTGCGCCGCCGCAAGCTGGTGGTCGCCGCGGTTGCGCGCGATCTCGTCGATGCTGGCGTGCTGAACGACGAGCAGATCCGCAATCCCAGCTATTACCGGCATGTGGTGCTGGAATACGCGCAGGCAGAAGCCTCGCGCGCCCGCGGCACCGGCAAGCGTGTGCGCTCCCCGTATTGGGCGCAGCGCCTCGGATCGCACAAGGACATCAACGCCAACCTGCTGGAAGCCGAACTCGACTGGCTGATGAAGGCGATGAACGACATCGCCACGGCGCGCACTATCGAATGGCTCAAGAACAGCGAGCACAATATCCGGGGCGACGTGGTGGCCGCCGGCCGCGCAGCGAACGAGGGCGCCGTGCGCGCCAAGCTGGAATCCGACCAGCGCGAGAACGGGTTTATCGACGCGCAGGGCCGGCAGTCGTCGCCGCTGACCGAGGAATGGAACAAGTTCCGCCAGCGCATCGGCATGGGTATGTCGCGCGTGCGCCAGGCGGTGGAGGAGGGCGACCTTGGCGACGTGCCGCGGCGGTTCGAGGGCGTGGTGGACGATCTCTCCACCGATGCCGCGGTCAACAGCTCCGACCTGTTCCCCTTCCTCGCGTGGATGCTGGACAACGACAAGCCCGGCGCAGAGGGCGCGGCGCAGGTGTTCAAGGCGCTGAACGCGCGCAAGGCATGGACGAAGGAACTGCTGGGCAAGGCCTACGTCGACACGACGCAGGTGGTCGAGATGGCGAAGCGCGGTCTCGCGCCCGAAGGTTACGTGGCCTGGCAGCCCGAGGCGCGCGAGGGCGAAAGCCGGGCGGTGCGGTTCTTCACCGCGAAGACGATCTCCGAACACGCCATCGATCGCTTCGTGCAAACCGTCATCGGCGACATGCCGCTGCCGGAGAGTGCCGCGGCCGACGTGCGGCGCGCACTGGAAGCCGAGGCCCGGGAAGTGCTGGCGGTGGGCGGCGAGCGTTACGCGATGGTGCTGCCGGCGGAGATCGCCGACACGCTCAACGAGTTCAGCGACCCGCACGCCGATGCGCTTGTCGCCTCGATCCTCGAAACCCCGGTGCGCTACATCAAGCGGTGGTGGCTCATCAACCCTCGCCGCGTCACCAAGTACAATATCAACAACCTGTCGGGCGACCTCGACGCGGTGATTGCCGGCAACCCCAAGGCGCTGCGCCGCATGGGGCAGGCAATGGACGAACTCTACAACGTCATGTACGCCGGCCAGGCGCCCACCGACCGCTACCGCGAGGCGGTCGACCGCGGCGTGTTCGACTCCGGCCTGACGGTGCAGGAGATCCCCGACATCAACGTCATGGACGAGTTCTCGCACCTCATCGAGAAGCCGGGATTCAAGCAGCCGGGCGCTATGGCGAAGATGCAGGTCATGCGCGTCTGGAAGGGCCTGCAGCGCTTCACGCAATGGCGCGAGAACTGGCTGCGCTATGCGGCGTATCTCGACTACATCGACCGGCTCGAAGGCGGGGAGAGCATGGAGAGCATCGGCTACGGCGCCGCCCGCAAGGACATGGTCGACGCCATCCCCGACGTGAAGGACAAGGCGGCCAAGCTGGCGCGGGAACTGGTCGGCGACTATGGCGCGATCTCGCATCTGGGCCGCCGGCTGCGCTCGCGTGCCATACCGTTCTGGTCGTGGAACGAGATCAACACCAAGCGGTATTGGCGCCTGACCCTGAATGCGTGGCACCAGGGCGCGGGCAAGGGCATTGCCACGGGCGGCGCGCTGGCGATCTCTGCCGGGGTGCGTCGGTCGGTGTGGCTGTTCACGCGCATGGCGATCCTGTACGGGCTGGTGAACCTGTGGAATCACCTGTTCTGGCCGGACGAGGAGAGGGAGCTTTCGGTCGAGGAGCAGACGCGGCTGCACATCATCCTCGGGCGCGACGACACGGGCGAGGTCGTCACCCTGAAATTCCAGGGCGCGTTCTCCGACGTGCTGGCGTGGTTCGGCTTCGGCGATGCGATTGCGGCAATCGACGACGTGGAGAAGGGCCGCGCCTCGCCGGGCAAGATCATCGAGGCGGTAGCGAAGGCGCCCGTCAAGCGGCTCGTCCCGGCCATGACCCCGGTTATCACCATGCCCTACGAA
>JAYNJY010000210.1:0-451 GCA_038110665.1 Rhodospirillaceae bacterium
CCCCATTTCCCCTTAGAACTGCTACAAATTGACAGGCTGCAGATCTGCCGTCATTGTTTGCCAATGATCCGCATCATTCCGGCCCTGTTGGTAATCCTGTCGGTCGCTTTCGTGCATCCGGTTTCGGCCGATCACAACGGCATGGCGTCGCATGGCGTGCACCAGCACGGCGGCAAGACCGCCTGCGGCGACGAATGCGAAACGCCGCGCGCACCGGCCTGCTGCACCATGTTCCACTTCTTCTGTGGAATCGATGGCGTCTTTGCCAACCGGCTCAGCGTGACAGCGGTCGAGTGGGTGTCTGCGGACCATGCGCTGACCGCCGCTGAAACCCTCGTCGGCCTGCTGCCGGAACCGCATATCCCACCGCCCCGCGCCTGATCCTAGTCTAGCAGCTTTCTGCCGGTTTCACGTGTCCGCAGCGGCGGCCACGTGCCGCCGTGTCGTCAAG
>JAYNJY010000210.1:490-5347 GCA_038110665.1 Rhodospirillaceae bacterium
CGCGACCTCATGGTACTCCCTCGGGTAGGGTGAGGGCGTCCTGATTAGGGCGATGTCTTGGGATAGGGGCAAGGTGACGCGCACCGTCACCGTGACCATGCACGACAACTATTACGAACCTGAATCGCTTTCCATCAAGGAAGGCGAGACCGTCAGGTTCATCGTCAAGAACGCCGGCAGTCTGGTGCATGAGTTCAGCATCGCCACCGCCACCATACATGCCGCCCATCGCCCCGAAATGATGATGATGGTCGAGCACGGCGTGCTCGAGCCAGACCGCGTCAACATGGAGGCCGCCAAGCGAATGCAGGCGACAATGGGCCACGGTATGCACGATGAGCCCAACAGCAAGCTGTTGGAGCCCGGCAAGTCGGCCGAGATGATCTGGCACTTCCCCAATCACGCTGATCTCGAATTCGCCTGCAACGTGCCCGGCCACTACGACGCCGGCATGGTCGGCAAGATCAAGCTCGTGCACTGAGCGCGGCCCTAGGAAAGGACACGACCATGATATCCCGATACATGACCTGGATCGCGCTCGCCGCGATGGCGGTCGCGACGAATGCCGGCGCCGGCGAGTACAATCTGACGGTCGACCCGGTCAAGATCGAGACCGGCGCTTTCACGCGCGACGGCGTCGGCTTCAACGGCGCCTCGCCGGGCCCCGTGCTCCGCTTCAAGGAAGGCGAAGACGTGACGATCAACGTCACCAACAATCTCTCGGAACGGACTTCGGTGCATTGGCACGGCTTGATCCTGCCGTTCGAACAGGACGGCGTACCAGGCATCAGCTATCCAGGCATCGCGCCCGGCGAGACCTTCACCTACCGCTTCCCGATCGTCCAGAGCGGCACTTATTGGTTCCACAGCCATTCGCCGTTCCAGGAACCGGATGGCGCCTACGGCGCCATCGTCATCGAACCGATGCGGCGTGAACCGTTCAACTATCAGCGGGAATACGTTATTCAGTTAACCGACGCGCATCCGCATCGCGGACACCGCATCATGCGCAACCTCAAGATGATGCCGGACTACTACAACCGCCAGCAGCGCACCATCGCGGACTTCGTCGCTGACGCCGAGAAGATGGGGTTCCGGGCTGCACTCGCGGACCGGCTCGACTGGGGCGACATGCGCATGATGCCGAACGACATTGAAGATCTGCAGGGCTTCACGCCGCTGATCAACGGCAAGTCGACGGCGCAGAACTGGACCGGGATGTTCAAGCCGAGCGAGCGCGTCCGGCTGCGTTTCATCAACTCGTCGGCGATGACCTATTTCGACATCCGCATCCCGGGGCTGAAAATGACTGTGGTACAGGCCGACGGCAATAACGTGCAGCCGGTGCCGGTCGACGAGTTCCGCATCGCCGTCGCCGAGACCTTCGACGTGATCGTGCGGCCGACGGAAGACAAGGCCTATGCCGTCTTCGCCGAGTCGGTCGGGCGCACCGCCGCGGTGCGCGCGACGCTGGCGCCGCGCGACGGCATGACTGCCGACGTGCCTGCGATGCGCAAGCCGCCGTTGCTGACCATGGCCGACATGGGCATGGCGCACGGCGACCACGCCGGTATGAACCACGCCGCTCAGCCGGCGGGAGCTAGCCACAAGATGCCCGACGGCTCGACCATGGCTGGCACTGCGCATTCGGACCACGCCACGCACAAGATGCCGGACGGCTCCACCATGGCAGATGCGGCGCATACCGATCATTCCGGGCACGGTGTAGGCAAACAGGCGGACGCGTTCTACGCGGCCGGCAGCGGCCTGATGCCGTCGGCGGCGGAGGGTGGCAAGTTCCTGTCATACTCCGACCTGCGCGCCATGCGGCCGCTCTATGAACACCGCAAGGCGACGCGCGAGATCGAGCTGCGCCTGACCGGGAACATGGAACGCTACATCTGGTCGATCAACGGCGTAAAATATTCGCAGGCCGAGCCGATCCGGCTAAAGTACGGCGAGCGGGTGCGGTTCAAGTTCGTCAACGAAACCATGATGACCCATCCCATGCACCTGCACGGCATGTGGTCGATCCTCGATACCGGCAAGGGCAAGTGGGACCCGGTCAAGCACGTGGTCAGCGTCGCGCCGGGGACCACCGTCCACATGGAGACCGAGGTCGACGCGCCGGGCGAGTGGGCGTTCCACTGCCATCTCTCGTACCACGCCGACAGCGGCATGTTCCGCAAGGTCATCGTCGAGGGCGGCCCGCCAAAGAAACAGGCTGCCGTTGCCGGCCGCAGCGGAGGTTGAGTCATGAACCGGAGAAACGCAGCGCTCGCCGCACTCACCGTAACGATTCTGTCGGCGGAGCCGGCAATGGCCGAGCAACTACTTTGGAGCGTTAAAGCCGAGCAAGTGGAATATCGCCTGGGCGACGAGTCCAACTTGCTGGCCTGGGATGCCGGCGCGCAGATTGGCACCGACGAACTGAAGTTCGTCTACCGAACCGAAGGCGAGTTTAAGACCAGCGGTGACGTCCTCGAGCGCTTAGAGAATCACTTCCGTGCGCAGATGCCCATCTCGACCTTCTTCGACGTGGTCGGCGGCATCCGCGTCGACCTGCCGGAAGGACCAGACCGTGTGCACGGCATCTTCGGCCTGCACGGACTAGCGCCGCAGTGGTTCGAGGTCGATGCCGACTTTTTCGTGTCCGACCATCCGTCATTCCGGCTGGAAGTCGATTACGAGGCACTGATTACCAACCACCTGATCCTGACGCCGAGCCTGGAATTCGACCTGCCGTTCACCGACGACCGGCCTCTCGACATTGGCGCCTGGGGGCCGAAGGTCGAGGTCGGTCTTCGCCTGAGCTACGACCTGATCGATCATAGATTGGTGTCGCCTTACGTCGGCGTGCATTACGAGCGCGTGTTCGGCGAGACCCGCAATATCGTCCGCGCGGAAGGCAAGGACGACGACGCCTTCTACGCCGTCGCCGGATTACGGGTGTTGTTTTAACCGGCCCGCTGCGGATCAAACCGACGACCGCGGCGGTTTCCCGGCCGTTAAGAAACTTTATCGCACTCCATCAAAAACTTTCGTACGACGGAGATCAGCCGTGGTCCTAAGCTTTTCAAGCGTCTGAGGGCGCTTTCGAAGGCCAAATGGGGGGCAATGAGCGCAGCGAGCGGCGCAGTTTCCCGCGAGTCGGGTTCGTGAGACTGGCGTTCGTCAGGGCCGGCGCGGTGGCCCACGGCGGCCTGATGCGCGACATTTCCGAGGACGGCGCCTGAAGCGCACCCCCGCTTGGCTTTACCGAAGAGCCAGTTGAGCATGTTCTCCTTTGCGGCCACGGCGCTGCGATCCGGTCCGGCGGCGCGGCCTAACGGTCCGCCTTGCTGCCACCGTGGCAGGCAGGCGACACCATGGCACGGCTACCGCGCGCCTCCCACTCTGGCGCCGTGTGGGTCTGCAGCGAAAGCGCGTGTACGGGGCCCTTCAATTCGTCGGCGAGCAACGCGTTCAGCGCCTGATGGCGCTGGATGCGGGTCTTGCTTTCGAACGCCGGTGAAACCACCACCACCTTGAAATGCGACTCCGAGCCAGGCGGCACGCTGTGCATGTGGCTCTCGTTGATGACTTCAAGGTATTTTGGGCTGAACGCCGCACGAATCTTTTTCTCGATGGTCTGCTGCACGGTCAAGGCGTTATCCTCCGATTTTGGCGCGCCAGGCGTTTCTGTGCCGGGTGCTAGAAGAATATAGTTGGTTCAAGACGATTTGGCGATGCCGGTGGAATAGTCGGTCAGCTGCTAGCGCGTTGCTCGTCCACCTTCACGTGCGCCCTGATTTGAGGCGGTAGGGCGGTGCGCGTTGCCTCAATGTCGGGTTTAAGAGCCAGGATCTCGTTACGCATGAACGACGCGGCATCCAAGCGGTTCGAGGCGTTTTCCTACCTGCCGCCGATGGACGCCTCGTAGGTCAGCAAACAGGCCAGCTTCGCCGTTTCCAAGGCCTGGAACTTCGCCAACAAGCACGTCGAGCCCGAGCGCGCCGGCGGCTGCTAATGGTATAGGTGGAAATTGCTGATGTTCAGCGAGGGCGACGGCGACCGCATCGTGCGCGAGGCCGAGGCCTGTCAAAGGGCCAATCCCAATCATCACGTGCGGATCATCGGCTACGACAACAAGGCACAGTCGCAAGGCATGTCGCTCTTGGTTTACCGGGCCTGAACACCACACCGGATTACCCAAAGAAACCCGGCAATTGGGACTCCAAAACTCCGTCGGTTTTGTCTAAAAAGACGCAAGCAAGTCCTGGACTTTCCGGCGTGCGCGAGGGAAAAGCTCGTGCCACGCGCAGGCTAAGGGCACCGCCGGCTGCTACGCCGGCCGACCACCGAGGAGGTATCGTATGACCGCTGATACAGCGACGGCGGAAAAGTCGCAGCCCGCAACGGGCGTATCCCACCAGGATATGGCTAACGCCATCCGATTTCTTGCCGCCGACGCGGTGCAGAAGGCCAATTCCGGCCATCCCGGCATGCCCATGGGCATGGCCGACGTCGCCACGGTGCTGTTCTCGCGGTTCATGAAGTTCGACGCCGCCGCCCCAGACTGGGCTGACCGCGACCGGTTCGTGCTTTCCGCCGGGCACGGCTCGATGCTGCTTTACGCGCTGCTCTATCTGACCGGCTATCCGGGTATGACGCTCGATGAGGTCAAGAATTTCCGTCAACTCGGCTCGAAGACCGCCGGCCACCCGGAATACGGCCACGCGCCGGGCATCGAGACAACTACCGGGCCGCTCGGGCAGGGTATCACCACGGCGGTCGGCATGGCGCTGGCCGAGCGGCTCCTGAACAATCGTTTCAGCGATCAGTTGGTCGACCACTACACCTACGTCATCGCCGGCG
>JAYNJY010000211.1:0-5291 GCA_038110665.1 Rhodospirillaceae bacterium
GCCTGGAACTTGGCTATCGGCCGGCCGAACTGGCGCCGCGTGGTGGCGTGCTCGACGGCGAACTCGACGGCGCGGCCGGACGCACCCGCGACCTGAGCGGCGCGCATGGCGGCGCCGAGAAGGCGAACCGGGGAGACGGCGTCGTTGCCGGCGGGGCAGGCGAGTGCGCCAGTTGCCAGCGGTTTCGCGTAGGCCATGCGGTCGCGCGGCTCGCCCGCGAGGCTCACGTCGGCTTCCGCCGTGGCGCCCTTTCGCGCAAGCAACTGGATACGCCAGGTCCCGCTTTCGGCGACGGCGGCGACGGCGTGCGGCGCGGTATTGCCCCAGGGCACGGCGGCGAGGTCGTCGGCGAGGGCGACGGGGCCTTCGGGCACTTCGATTCCGGCGGCGGCGAGCAACCAGCCCGCCGCCATGGTCTCTGGCAACGGCACCGGCGCGCGGTGACGCCCGGCGGCCAAGGCGATGACGAAGGCGTCCTCCCAGCTTGCGCCGATGCCGCCTTGCGCCTCCGGCACAAGCGGCTGGGCGAGGCCGTTCTCCTCCAGCGCCTGCCAAAGCGCGGTGGGCCAGTGGCCTTCCTCGGCCGCCTTCACGGTTTCCTTGCCGGCGTGGTTGGCCAACAGGCGCTCGGCGGTTTCGGCCAGGATGTTAGTCAGGTCGTTCATGGCGCTCACCGCAAGCCGAGCCCGCGCGCGATGATACCGCGGATGATTTCGCGCGTGCCGCCGCGCAGCGAAAACGAGCGCGACGCCTGGGTGATGTAGGCGAGCACCTGGTCGAAGTCGCTGCCGCCGAGCACGGGCGCGCGCCCGACAAGGGCCTGGGCGCGGCCGGGCAGGTCCTGCTCGTAGGCGACGCCGAGTTCCTTGACGAAGGCGGCGGCAAGGTTGGGCGATTGGCCTTGTTCGAGCAGCGTGGCGACGGCAAGCGACATCTGCCTGAGCGTGCCGAGATGCGCGACCAGCCGGCCGATCTCGCGCGCATTGAGCCGGTCGGGTTCCGCCGCCAATTCGCCGACCAATTCGTAGAGCAACTGGAAGCTGGAGAGATAGCGTTCCGGCCCGGAGCGCTCGAACGCGAGTTCGGTCGTCACCTGGCCCCAGCCACCGCCCTCGGTGCCGACCAGCATGTCGTCCGGGACCAGCACATCGTCGAAGAACACCTCGTTGAACATGCCCTCGCCGGCCATGTTGCAGATCGGGCGCACGGTGATGCCGGGAAGGGACATGTCGATCAGGAACTGCGACAGGCCGGCGTGGCGGCTCTCGGGATCGGCCGTGCGCGTGCGCACCAGGGCGACCATGTAATGCGCGATATGCGCCTTCGAGGTCCAGATCTTGGAGCCGTTGACGCGCCAGCCCTCGGCGGTGTGCTCGGCCTTGGTGCGGATCGAGGCCAGGTCGGAGCCCGAGTCCGGCTCGCTCATGCCGATGCAGAAGAAGCATTCGCCGCGCGCGATGGCGGGGAGGATTTTCTGGCGCTGGTCCTCGGTGCCGAAATTGAGCAGCAACGGCCCGCTCTGGCGGTCAGCGATCCAGTGCGCGGCGACCGGCGCGCCGGCGGCGAGCATCTCCTCGAGCACGACGTAGCGTTCGAGCGCGCTCCTTTCGCCGCCGCCATACCGCTTCGGCCAGGTCATACCGATCCAGCCGCGTTGGCCCATCAACTTGCTGAAGGCCGTGTCGCTGCCGGCCCAGGAGCGCGCGCGCTTGACCGATGGATAGTCGGCGAGGGTCTCGGCCAGGAAGGTCCGCACCTCGGCGCGGAGCGCTTCCGTTTCGGCCGGCAGGGTGCCGGGCGCGAGGTAGATGTCTTCCATGGCGGACGTTCCCCTTCGTCCCGGGTTTTAACAGTTGCGCCCATGCGCTACAACTTGCCGCCGAGGGATCCAAAACGGGGGGCGGAACATGGCGGATTTCCTGATCTACGAGCAGCGCGGCCCGGTCGTGCGGCTGACCATGAACAACCCCGAGAAGCGCAACTCGCTCTCGGGCGACTATCAGGCCGCGAGCTTCGAGCAGGCCGCGGCGCGCATCAACGCCGACCACAAGGTCAAGGTCGCGATCCTGACCGGTGCGGGCAAGGCGTTCAGCGCCGGCGGCGACATCTACGCCATGCGCGACAGGCGCGGCACCTCGGCCGGCACGCCGGCGGAAATCCGCGAGAACTACCGGCGCGGCATTCAGCGCATCCCGAAGGCGCTCTATAACCTGGAAGTGCCGACCATCGCCGCCGTCAACGGCGCCGCCATCGGCGCCGGCTGCGATCTCGCCATGATGTGCGACATGCGCATCGCCTCCGAACACGCCAAGTTCGCCGAGAGCTTCGTCAAGCTCGGCATCATCCCGGGCGACGGTGGTGCTTGGTTCCTGCCGCGCGCGGTCGGCATGTCGAAAGCCTGCGAGATGGCCTTCACCGGCGACACCATCGACGCCACCGAAGCGCTCGCCTGCGGACTGGTCTCCAAGGTGGTGCCCGCGGCGGAACTGATTGTCGCCGCCGAGGCCTTGGCCGAGCGCATCGCCGCCAACCCGGGCCACGCGCTCCGCATGGCGAAACGGCTGCTCCGCGAAAGCGAGCACGTGCGGCTCGAAACGCTGTTGGAAATGTCGGCCGGGTTCCAGGCGCTGGCGCACCATACGGACGAGCACGCCGCCGCCGTAGGCGCCGCCATCGCCAAGCTCGAAGCGGAAAAATCCGGCGGCTGAAATCCCGTTATCGCGGGGTTTGTCTTTCCGAATGGGCTGTATCATCCTGCCCCGATCGACGCCTGATCCGGGGAGGGAATGTGGTGAACGACGAATTGCTCGCGCATCGGCCGCTGGCCGGCGTGCGCGTGGTCGAAATCGGCTCCAGCGTGGCGGCGCCTTACGCGACCTGGATCATGGCCGGCCTCGGCGCCGAGGTGGTCAAGGTGGAACGGCCCGAGACCGGCGACGACTGCCGCCAGTGGGGCAAGATGTTCCCCGACGGCAAGGCATCCTATTTCCATGCGCTCAACCGCGAGAAGCGTTCGGTCACCGTCGACATGGCCGACGCGGCGGAGCGCGGCTGGCTCAGCGACTACTGCATCAATGTGGCCGATGTGGTGATCCAGAACATGCGCCCCGGCACCATCGATCGCCTCGGCCTCGACGCCGCCACCTTGCGCGCCGCCAATCCCCGGCTGATCTATTGCAACCTCGGCGCCTTCGGCAACAAGGGCCCGCTCAAGGACAAGCCCGGCTACGATCCCTTGATGCAGGCCTTCGGCGGATTGATGACGATCACCGGCGAGGAAGGCCGCCCGCCGATCCGCGTCGGCACCTCGCTGATCGACATGGGCACCGGCATGTGGTGCGTGATCGGCATCCTCGGCGCCTTGAAGCGCCGCGACGCCACCGGCGAAGGCTGCACGGTCGATGCCTCGCTCTACGAGACGGCGGTGGCCTGGATGAACAATCCGGTCGCTTCCGCCGCCGCCGATCCGAAGAACCCGGTACGCGAGGGCTCGGGTGCCCGCGGCATGGCGCCCTACCAGGCCTATGAGTGTTCCGACGGCTACCTGGTCATCGCGGCGCCCAACGACCGCCTGTTCGAGCGGCTTTCGCAGGTACTCGGCCATCCCGAATGGCCCAAGGACTCGCGCTTCGACACGAACCAGAACCGCTACGCAAACCTAGCCCAGTTGAACGAGCTGATCACGCCGGTGGTGCGGACCCGCACCCGCGCCGAATGGCAACGGGCCTTGGACGACGTCGGCATCCCGAGCGCGCCGGTGCAGCAGACGCTGGAGATGATCGCCGACCCGCAAACCGTGGCGCTCGGCATCCTGCAAGCACAGGGCGCCGGGCCCAAGCTTGCCGGCCTGCCGCTCAGCTTCGACGGCACCAGGCCGCCGTTGGGCCGCTACGCGCCCGAGCTCGGCGAACACAACGAAGAGATCAAGGGAGCCGCCGGCGACGCGGCGAAAAGGAGTGCCGAGTGATGCGCATGGACTACGAGACCTATCTGCTGGAGCGGATCGACGATCATATCCTGGTCGTCACCATGAACCGGCCCGAGGTCAGGAACGCCAAGAACACGCAAATGGGCCTCGAGCAGATCGAGATCTTCTCCGAGCTCTACCGCGACACACATGGTGTCCGCGTGGTCGTGCTCACCGGTGCCGGCGACACGGCGTTCTGCGCCGGCGGCGATTTGAAGGAACGCAAGGGCATGACCGACGCCCAGTGGCGCTACCAGCACGCCGTCTACGAGCAGGGCGTGATGGCTGTCAGGAACTGCCCGGTGCCGGTGATCGCCGCGGTCAACGGCGCCGCCTACGGCGGCGGCTGCGAGACCGCTATGAACGTCGATTTCGCCTATGCCTCGACCAACGCGCGCTTCGCGCTGACGGAAGTCACGCTCGGCATCATGCCGGGCGCCATGGGCACCCAGAACATGCCGCTCGCCGTCGGCGAACGCCGCGCCAAGGAGATCATCTTCACCGGCCGCGCTTTCAGCGCGCAAGAGGCCTATGAATGGGGCCTGGTCAACCGGGTTTGCGAACCGGAAACCCTGATGGCCGAAACGCTGGAGACGGCGCGCGCCATCGCCGCCAACGCGCCGCAGTCGATCATGCGCGCCAAGCGCTCGATCTCGGTCGCCAATCAGGTCGACCGGGCGACCGGCTACCAGTTCGAGCTGGAGGCCTACAACCGCCTGGTCGGCCTCAAGGACCGCCACGAAGGCGTCCTCGCCTTCAACGAAAAACGCAAACCCAAGTTCACCGGAGAATGAGGAGACCAGCCATGAAGAACGGCATCGACGTTCTCGTACACGAGATGGGACTGCGCGACGGCCTGCAGAGCATCGCCACCATTTTCTCGACCGAAGGCAAGATGGAATGGATCAGGGCCGAGGCCGCCGCCGGCGTGCCGCAGATCCAGGTCGGCTCGTTCGTGCCGGCCAAGCTGCTGCCGCAGATGGCCGACAGCGCGGAGATCGTCAGCCAGTCGGTCAAGATACCGGGGCTGATCGTCTCAGCGCTGGCGCCGAACCTGAAAGGTGCCGAGAACGCCATGAAGGCGGGCGCGCACCAGGTCGGCGTCGTGATGTCGGTCTCGGAAGCGCACAACATGTCGAACGTGCGCCGCACGACGCAGGACTCGCTCGACGACTTCGCCCGCATCGTCGACTTCCGCGACGCCCATCCGGAATACAAGGACGTCTGCCTCTCGGGTGGCATGGCGACCGCCTTCGGCTGCACCATTTCCGGTCCGGTGCCGCTGCCCGACGTCATGCGTGTCGCCGAGGGGCTCTTGGCGCGC
>JAYNJY010000212.1:0-5246 GCA_038110665.1 Rhodospirillaceae bacterium
GCCACAGGTACTGGGCGACGTTGGTGTCCTGGTATTCGTCGACCATGATGTAGCGGAACTGGCGTTGGTATTTCGCCAGCACGTCGGGCTGGCGCTGGAACAGCTCCAGGCAGAGCAGCAGCAAATCGCCGAAGTCGGCGGCGTTGACCTGGGCGAGGCGGGCCTGGTAGTCGCGGTAGAGCGCCAGCATGCGGCCCTCGGCTATGTCGGAGCCTTCGCCCAAGCTTACCTTGTCCGGCATCAGGCCGCGGTCTTTCCAGCGCTGGATGATGCCGGCGACGGTGCGCGCCGGGTAGCGCTTGTCGTCGATCTCGTGCACCTCCAGGTACTGCTTGACCAGCCGCACCTGGTCGTCGGCATCGAGGATGGTGAAGGTCGGCGTCAGCCCGACCGCCTCGGCGTGGCTCCGGAGAATGCGTGCGCCGATGGCATGGAAGGTGCCCACCCACCAGCCCTCGACCGGTGCGCCGACGAGGTGCGCGACGCGCTCCTTCATCTCGCGCGCCGCCTTGTTGGTGAAGGTCACCGCCAGCAACTGCCACGGCTGGGCGCGGCCCTGCATCAGGATATGGGCGAGGCGCGTGGTCAGCACCCGGGTCTTGCCGGTGCCGGCGCCGGCCAGCACCAAGAGCGGCCCGTCGATGCTCTCGACCGCCTCGCGCTGGGTGTCGTTGAGCCGCGCCAGGTAGGCGCTGGTGGCGGCCGGTGCGGGCCGCGCCCGGGACGGCGCTTGGCGGGGTGGGGCGGGGTCGGTCAGGTCGAACGGGTCTTGCATGCCTTCTATATAGCACGCTCGCGCCGGAAGGCACGGCCCAGGGTCGATGCCGGTGCGGGTGGTGGCGCCATTCACAACGCCGTGACGGGGTGATTTAGTTTTTCTGCGTCTGCGTCGGCGATGCTAGGATTGCGGCAGGTTCGAGGTCGGACACATGCGATCGACGTTCCCCGTCCTGCGCTTCCTGTTGTTAATGGCGCTCGTCTCGATTGCCAGCCGGCCGGCGCCGGCCGCCGAGCCGACCATGGCCGAGATCATGAATTCCGTGGTCGCCGTGCATGCCGAGATCCGCGCCAACGCGCGGACCGCGGAGACGCTCGGCCCGTCGCGTACCGGCAGCGGCGTGGTCATCGGCGCGGACGGCCTGATCCTGACCATCGGCTATCTCATCCTTGAGGCCGAAAACCTTTATGTGCTCACGCGCCAGGGCACCAGTACGCCGGCGGACTTCGTCGCCTATGACCACGACGGTGGCTTCGGACTGTTGCGCGCGCGCCAGCCGCTCGGCGTCAAGCCGTTGCCGCTGGGCGATTCCGAGGCGCTTAAGGCGGGCGCCAAGCTGCTTGTCGTCTCGGTCGGGCTCGGCGTGCCGGTCACGCCGGTCGCGATCGCCTCGCGGCGAACCTTCGTCGGATACTGGGAATACCTGCTCGACGGCGCCATCTTCACCATGCCGCCGCATCAGGAACACGGCGGCGCGGCGCTGATCGACCAGCAAGGCAGGTTGGTCGGCATCGGCTCGCTGCTGGTCAACGACGCACCGGGCCCGGCGGTCCGCGGTGTCGGCAACATGTTCGTGCCGGTCGACGTGCTCAAGCCGGTGCTCGCCAAGCTGGTCGCGTCCGGACGGACGGGCCGCGCCGTGCGGCCGTGGCTCGGCCTCTATTCGCAGGAGTTCGACGGCCGGCTCACCATCGTCAAGCTCGCCCAGGGCGGTCCCGCCGCCGAGGCGGGGCTAAGGCGCGGCGACGTCATTCTCGGCGTCAGCGGCCGCAAGGTCGCCAGCCTGGCCGAGCTCTATCGCGCGATCCACGCCCGCGGCGGCGCCGGCGTCGAAGTGCCGCTCGACATCATGCGCCACGAGGCTTCCGACATTTCGGTGCTTCGGGTTTCCGTCAAATCGGCCGACCGCCACGGCTGGCTGCGCATGGGCAACTGATCCCAAGCCGGTCGGGCCGGTCTAGGTCTCGCCGTGCTCCTCGTGGTGCATGCGCACCAGAGCGCGGCTGTAGGCAGTCATCACGTCGCGCTGGTGGATGCAGCCGACGTAATTCATGGTCAGGCTAGATTCGACCACGGCGATTTGCTCCTCCGCCGTCTCCGTCATCATCTGCATGGCCGCGTCGAGGCTTTCCGACGGCGTCAGGAACGGCGGGTGCAGCCGCGCCACGTCGCCGGCCTTAATCAGGTCGTCCATGTCGTGGTCGAAGGCGACCTCGCTCAAGTCGGCGAGCGTGACGGTGCCGAACAGCCGGCCGTCGTCATCGACCACGAACAGCTCGCCGAGCGGCGTCGCCTGCAACCGGTCGCGCAGTTCCTGCAGCGTCGTCGCTGGGGTCACGGTGGTGCCGTCGTCTTTGAGCACCTGGTCGAGCGGGATCGAGCGCATCACCTCTGTCTCGAAGCCGCCCTTGACGTCGATGCCGCGCTCCCGGAGCTGCACGTTGACGAACGAGCGGCCGTGGAAGTGATGCGCGATCTCGGAGGCGACGACGACGGCAATCATCACGGCCAGCGTCAGCGCGTAGTTGCTGGTCATCTCGAAGATGATCAGCGTGGTCGAGATCGGCGCGCCGAGCACGGCGGCGGCGAAGGCGCCCATGCCGACGACGGTGTAGACGGTCTCGGCCGAGGCGTATTGCGGAAACACCGACGTGGCGATCATGCCGAAGGCGCCACCGGCCATGGCGCCGATCACCAGCGACGGACTGAACACCCCGCCGCCGAAGCCGAACCCGAGGCAGAGCGCGGTCGCGGCGGTCTTGGCGAGACCGATGCCGATCAGCATCAACAGCGTGAAGCTGCCGAGCATGGCGGACTCCGTGGCGGAATAGCCGACTCCCAGGATGTGCGGCAGATAGGTGGCGGCAATACCGAGGATCAGTCCGGCGATCGCCGGCTTGAGCCAGCCGGGGACAGGGACCCGCGCCGCCACTCGGGCCGAGAGCCCGATCGCTTTCATGAAGACGACGGCGCCGACGCCGCAGACGATACCCAACAGCGCGAAGGCCGGCATCTCCCAGAACGAGACGATGGCGCCGACGTCGACGGAGAAGGCCGGAAAATCGCCGAACCAGGTGCGCGACACGGCGGTGCCGGCGACGCTTGCGATGACGATCGGGGCGAAGGCCTTGAGCGCGTAGTGGCCGATGACCATCTCGTTGGCGAACAGCGCGCCGGCGTGCGCCGGGAGGACGTCATCATCAACGTGGTCGAGACCAAGCGCGAGAACTGGTCGTTCGGCAACGGAACGGCGCCGTTCGCCAATTGAGTGGCGTCCCGGTGCGGCCGGGCCGCCGGCGGCCCGGTTCAGCTCTTGGCGGTGTCGAGGCTGTAACCGGCGGCGCGCACGGTGCGGATCAGGTCCGGCCGGCCGTTGACGTTGAGTGCCTTCCTGAGTCGGCGGATATGCACGTCGACGGTGCGGATTTCGACGTAGACGTCGCGGCCCCAGACGCGGTCGAGCAGTTGCTCGCGCGAGAACACGCGGCCGGGCTTTTCCATCAGCGTCTTGAGCAGGCGGAACTCGGTCGGCCCGAGATGCACCGGATCGCCGTCGCGAGAGACCCGGTGTTCCTCGAGGTTGAGCATGATGTCCTCGTAGCTCAGCGTATCGGCCTGCTTCTCCGGATAGGTGCGGCGCATGACGGCGTTGATGCGCGCGATCAGCTCGCGCGGCGAGAACGGCTTCACGACGTAGTCGTCGGCGCCGGTCTTGAGGCCGCGCACGCGGTCGGGCTCCTCGGTCCGCGCGGTCAGCATGATCACCGGCATGTCCTTGTGCGACGGGTTCTGCCTGATCTGCCGGCAGATCTCGATGCCCGACGTGTTCGGCAGCATCCAGTCGAGGATCACCAGATCGGGTTGCTCGTCCTCGAGCGCCGCCATGGCGCCGTCGCCGTCGTCGACCACGAAGGTGCCGAAGCCCTCCGCCTCGAGGTTGTACTGCAGCAACTCGATAAGGGCCGGATCGTCCTCGACGATGAGGACGCGGCCGAGACCAGAGGGGCTCATGCGGCGCCCTCCCCGCCTTTCGGCGAATCGACCACGGTGTAGCTCGACGTGTCGCCCTTGCGCCGCTCTTCCTTGGGTGCAGCGCCGTGCACCAGAATGTAGATGTTCTTGGCGATCGAGGTGGTGTGGTCGCCGATGCGCTCGATGTTCTTGGCGACGAACAGCAGGTGCGTGCCCGACATGATGAAGCGTGGATCCTCCATCATGTAGGTCAACACTTCGCGGAACAGGCTGGTGTGCAGCGCGTCGACTTCCTCGTCGCGGCGGCGCACGTCCTCGGCCTTCTCGGCGTCGCGGTTGACGTAGGCGTCGAGCACGTTCTTGATCATAGCCTGCACGAGCAGTCCCATGCGCGCCACCGTGCGCGCCGGCCCCAAGGGCGTCGTCTGCGACAGCGCAATGGTCCGCTTGGCGATGTTCTTGGCATAGTCGCCGATGCGCTCCAACACCGCCGCCGTCTTCAGTCCGCAGATGACGACGCGAAGGTCCTCGGCCATCGGCTGGCGCAGCGCCAACAACTGGGTCGCCGCCTGATCGATCTGGCTTTCCAGGTCGTCCAGGCGCTTGTCCTGTTCGATCACTCGCTGCGCCTTCTCTGCGTCGCGCTTGAGCATGGCGTCGATGGCGGCGGCCAGTTGAACTTCCGCCAAGCCGCCCATCTCGACGACGATATTGTCGAGTTTGCGCAGGTTTTCGTCGAACGACTTAACGATGTGGTCCTGGCTCATGGGAATTCTCTTTCAGTCTCTTGTCGATCAACCAAACCGGCCCGTGATATAGTCCTGGGTCTTGGTGTTTTCCGGGTTGGTGAACACTTTCTTGGTGTCTCCGTGTTCGATCAGGTTGCCCAAGTGGAAGAACGCGGTCTTCTGCGATACGCGGGCCGCCTGCTGCATGGAGTGCGTCACGATGACGATGGTGAAGTTCTGCCGGAGCTCGTCGATCAGTTCCTCGATCTTGGCGGTGGCGATGGGGTCGAGCGCCGAGCAGGGCTCGTCCATCAGGATCACCTCGGGCTCGACGGCGATGGCGCGGGCGATGCAGAGCCGCTGCTGCTGGCCGCCGGACAGGCCGGTGCCGGGTTCCTGCAATCGGTCCTTGACCTCTTCCCACAAACTCGCGCGCCTGAGGCTGCTCTCGACGATGTCGTCGAGATCGGCCTTACGCGAGACCAGGCCGTGGATGCGCGGACCGTAGGCGATGTTGTCGTAGATCGACTTGGGGAACGGATTCGGTT
>JAYNJY010000213.1:0-5242 GCA_038110665.1 Rhodospirillaceae bacterium
GATATTGACGATGCGGCCCCAGCGCACCTTCATCATACCCTTGAGCGCCGCGCGCGAGAGCCGGAAACACGCCGTCAGGTTGACGTCGATGACCTGTTGCCAGTCCTCGTCCTTCATGCGGATGGCAAGGCCGTCGCGGGTCAGGCCCGCGTTATTGACCAGGATGTCGAGGCCGCTCATCGCCTCGCTCGCCGCCGCGCACAAGCCCTCGGCGCCGGCGGCGGTGGAGAGATCGGCCGGCACCGCGTAGGCGCCTTCGCCGAGTTCGGCCGCCAAGGCATCGAGCGCATCGACGCGCGTCCCCGAAAGCGCAACCTTGGCGCCAGCGCCCTTGAGTACCCGCGCGATGGCGCCGCCGATGCCGCCCGACGCGCCGGTCACCAGCGCACATTTTCCGTTCAGATCGAACATGTCCTCTCGCCTCCCCGGAATTCGGATAACCGCGATATGATAGCACGCAGGGCATGCCCGATCACGCCGCCGCCGTCCAACAAAAAATGCCCCCGTCTTGTACCGACGCGACTCCCCTACTTGCCCGATTCGGCTTAAGCTCCGGCCATGACGCCGCTCAGCAAGCCCGAAATCGAGGAACGCCATCTCATCATCGACGGCCGGCGCGTGCCGCGCTTCTTCTACGGCACCGCATGGAAGGAGGACGTAACGGAGCGCCTCGCCGGCCTCGCGCTCGGCCTCGGCTTTCGCGCCATCGACACCGCCAACCAGCGCAAGCACTACTTCGAGGCCGCCGTCGGCGCGGCCGTACAGAAGGTGCTCGGCAACGGCATGGTAAAGCGCGACACCATCTTCGTGCAGACCAAGTTCACCTACCGGCGCGGCCAGGACGACCGCCTGCCCTACGACCCAAGGGTGCCGATCGCGGATCAGGTGCGCAAGTCGTTCGCGAGTTCGCTCGATCACCTGGGACTGGATTCGGTCGATTTCTACGTGCTGCACGGCCCGAGCCTGCGTGACGGCCTCGCCGACCAGGACTGGGAAGCCTGGCGCGCCATGGAGGAAGTCCACGCCAACGGCGGCACGCGCTTCCTCGGCGTCTCCAACGTTTCGCTCGAACAAGTGAAGCTGCTCTGCGCGCAAGCCAAGGTGCCGCCGCGCTTCGTGCAGAACCGCTGCTACGCCAGCCGCGGTTGGGACCAGGGCGTGCGCCGTTTCTGCAAGGCCAACAACATCGCCTACCAGGGCTTTTTGCTGCTGACCGCCAACCGGGGCGCGTTGCAACACCCCGGCCTGCTCGCCATCGCCAAGCGCCACGGCGTGCCGGCGACCAGTGTCGTATTTCGCTTCGCCCTCGACGTCGGCATGATCGCGCTCACCGGCACCTCATCGCCCGAACACATGAAGGCCGATCTGGCGGTCTTGAAATTCCGGCTAGACGACGATCAAGTGAAGACCATCGAGGGGCTCGACTACGCCGATCCGAAGAAGGTCTGGATTGCCGTGAAGAAGTCATAAAAAGGAGAGCGCATGACCGTCACCGTTACCTTCGTCGGCTCCGGCGACGCCTTCGGCTCGGGCGGGCGGTTCCAGACCTGCATCATGGTCGATGCGCCGGGCACGCGCTTCGTCATCGATTTCGGCGCGTCTTCGCTGATCGCGCTCAACGCGCTCGGCATTCCGCACAACTCCATCGACGCGGTGGTGCTGACCCACGTCCACGGCGATCATTGCGGCGGCCTGCCGTTCATGCTCGCCGACGCCATGTTGGGCGCCAAGCGCACCACGCCGCTCACCATCGCCGGCCCGCGCGACACCAAGGCACGATTGGCCGAGGTGCAGGACGCGATGATGCCCGGCATGCACGTAATGGTGCCGAAGTTCCCGCTCGATTACGTCGAGATCGACGTCATGCGACCGACAAAGATCGGCGATCTCACGGTGACGTCGTTTCCGGCCGCACATACCGGCGAAACCAATCCGACCAGCGTGCGCGTCGAGGTCGCCGGCAAGGTCGTCGCCTATACCGGCGACAGCGCTTGGACCAAGCACATGCCGGCACTGTGCGCCGACGCCGACCTGTTCATCGCCGAAAGCTATTTCTACTCAAAACCGGTGCGCTTCCACCTGAACTACCCGGACATCCAGGAACACCGCACCGAGATCACTGCCAAGCGCATGGTGCTCACCCACATGTCGCCAGAGATGCTGGCCAAGGTCGACGAGGTGCCGGAGGAATGCGCCTACGACGGGCTGGTCATCGAGATTTGAGCCGGCGCCGCCCCTCGCCCTTGCCCGCCAGGCGGACCAGGCGGCGGAACTTCAGACATTCCAGATGGCTCGGCGCCGTGCATTCGGCGGCGTGGCGGAGCCCGTCGCGCATCGCAGCGAGTTGCCTGATAGTCCGGTCCAGGTCGTCGGCCTTTTCCAGGAGCCGGCCGCGGTCGATGGCAAGGCCGCCGTCGACGTTGAACATGGCGCCGATCTCGTCGAGCGAAAAGCCGGCGCGGCGGCCGAGCGCGATCAGCGATAAACGCTCGATTACACCGGCGTCGAACAACCGTCGCAGCCCGTTGCGTCCGACCGAGTTGATCAGCCCCTTCTCTTCATAATAACGCAGGGTCGAGGCCGGCAGGCCCGACTTCGCCGCGACATCGCCGATATCCATCGACAGCGCCATAACCTTTTCCCCTTGACCTAAAGTTGACTTGAATTTGTATCCTATGCCCCGTTACTTGCTCGAACAACCTATACAGGGATGACGATGGACCCGGATTTCTGGCATCAGCGCTGGCAGGCGAACCAGATCGGCTTTCACGAGGGCCAGGCGAACGCGCTGCTGGTCGAGCACTTCGGCAAGCTTGGCCTTGCCAAGGGGGCGCGCGTGTTCCTGCCGCTCTGCGGCAAAACGCGCGACATCGACTGGCTGATGTCGCAGGACTACTACGTCGCCGGCGCGGAGTTGAGCACGCTGGCCGTCAAGCAACTGTTCACCGAACACGGCATCGATCCGACGATCACGCCGCTCGGCGCACTCACGCGCTACAGCGCGAACGGAATCGACATCTTCGCCGGCAACATCTTCGACCTCAGCGCCGACGCGCTGGGCAAAGTCGACGCGATCTACGACCGTGCCGCGCTGGTCGCCTTCCCGAATGCCATGCGCAAGCGCTACACGGCGCACCTGATGGAAAACACGGCGCGCGCGCCGCAGTTCCTGATCTGCTTCGAATACGACCAGGGCCTGGGCGATGGGCCGCCGTTCTCTGTCACGGCGGAAGAAGTTCAACACCTTTACGCCGAGCGCTATGACGTGAGCCAATTGACGGCGGTCGATCTGCCAGACGGTCTCAGAGGCAAGATTCCCGCAACGGAAACTGCATGGTTGCTCAGGCCGGCCTGAGGAGAGGAAAACGCGCCAGGGCCCTCGGCGTTTAGGTGAAGCTGCCCTGGTTTGAACCGTGCCCGCCGTCGACGGTTACGACGGTGCCGCTCATGTAAGACGCCCGCTCGGACGCCATGAACACGACCACGTCGGCGACCTCCCCGACGCTGGCGGCGCGTTTCAGCGGAAGATTGGCGAGATAGCCCTGCCAGCGA
Organism: Rhodospirillaceae bacterium; assembly: GCA_038110665.1. GTDB lineage: Bacteria > Pseudomonadota > Alphaproteobacteria > Rhodospirillales > Casp-alpha2 > TMED8. The sequence continues at coordinate 3,553 of JAYNJY010000213.1, forward strand.
TCCGGATCGCCGTGCTGGGCCTCGGCGCGGGCGCGCATCAAATTCACCAGCCGTTCGGTCTCGACCGCGCCGGGGCTGACGGCGAGCACGCGCACGCCATCGTTCAGGCCGCGGCTGCCGAGCGCCTTGGTGAACGCGTTGAGGCTGGCGTTGCCGGCCGTGCCGGCGATGTAGCCGGCGTCGGTGCGGTCGGCGGCGAGGCCGGTGACGTTGACGATGACGCCGTGCCCGCGGGCCTTCATGGCGGAGTAGAAGGCACGGCACATGTTGATGTAGCCGAACACTTTCAGGTCCCAGGCCTGGCGCCAGCGCGCCTCGTCGACGGCGTCGAGCGTGCCAGCCGGAATCGCGCCGGCGTTGTTGATGACGATGTCTGGCAGTTCAACCGCGGCGATCAGCGCCTCGACCGCGCCGGGCGTGCCGAGATCGCCGGCATGGACCTCGGCGCCGACGCCGAAGCGCTTCGCCAGGTCGGCCGCGACCGTGTCGAGATCGGCCTGGGTGCGCGACACCAGTTGCAGGTTGCAGCCCTCCGCGGCCAAGGCCTCGGCGACGCCGCGGCCGATACCCTTGGAGGCGCCGGTGACCAGTGCCGTCTTGCCCTCGAGGCCCAAGTCCATTGCCGCCTCGCGCCGTCAGCCGGCGAGGAACGCCGCGACGTCGTCGGGCGTCTCGATGTTGCTCGCGGATAGGTCACGGTCGATGCGCTTGGCCAGGCCGGAGAGCACTTTGCCCGAGCCGACCTCAACCAGTTCAGTAACGCCGAGCCCCTTCATGGCGAGCACGCATTCGCGCCAGCGCACCCGGCCGGTGACCTGCTCGACCAGCAGCCGGCGCACCTCGACCGCGTCGGTGACCGGCCCCGCCGTGACGTTGGCGACGACCGGCACGCGTGGATCGTTCGTGGTGACTTCGGCGAGCGCCTGCGCCATCACGTCGGCGGCCGGCGCCATCAACGCGCAATGGAACGGCGCACTCACCGGCAGCAGCACGGCGCGCTTGGCGCCCTTGCCCTTGGCGATCTCAAGGGCGCGCTCGACGGCGGCCTTGGAACCCGAGACCACGACCTGGCCCGGCGCGTTGTCGTTGGCGAAATCGCAAACCGCATCGCCGGCGGCCTCGGCGGCGACGGCGACAGCATCCTCGGGCGAAAGCCCCAACAGCGCGGCCATGGCGCCGGCGCCAACCGGAACCGCCTCCTGCATGGCGCGACCGCGCGTCTTCAGCAGACGCGCCGCATCGGCGAGCGAGAACACACCGACCGCGGCCAGCGCCGAATATTCACCGAGCGAATGCCCGGCGACGTGGCTCGCCTTTTCGGCAATGTCGAAACCGCCTTCCGCCTGCAGCGTGCGCACGGCCGCGAGGCTGACCGCCATCAGCGCCGGCTGCGCGTTCTCGGTCAGCACGAGCTGATCCTCGGGGCCCTCGAACATCAGCTTCGACAGATTCTGGCCGAGCGCCTCGTCGACTTCCTGGTAGACTTCCCGCGCGGACGCAAAACCGTCGGCGAGCGCCTTGCCCATGCCGACCGCCTGCGATCCCTGACCCGGAAATACGAACGCGCGCGTCATTGCCGCCCCCTTTCGAAACAAAACCGAAGCAAATCCGAAACGCGGGCAGTGATACCCGGCTTCGTTGGCGTGTCAAGCTGTCAGCGGCCCATCGACGACCGGTCAGCGGCAGGGTA
>JAYNJY010000214.1:0-3156 GCA_038110665.1 Rhodospirillaceae bacterium
CAGATGCCGCTGGTGCTGCTCGCCGTCGAGAGCCCGGAACGCGACGTGCCGGACTACCTCGAGGTCAACCACAACAAGCTCGCCGGCACCTTCCTGCGCGCGCCCAAGTTCGAGGACGTGCCCTATCCGGTGCAGATGGAACCGAACCTGGTTATCGAATTCTATTCGCGCTGATCCGGCGCGAATCCGCCGAATACGAAAACGCCCGCCGAAAGGCGGGCGTTTTTCGTCGCGCGGCGGCGTGGCTCAGCCGTTGACGTCGAGCACTGCGCCGCGCGGGCGTTCAGCGCCGCTTTCGGCGCTGCGTGCCTCGTTGCGGATTCGGTTGATGCTGCGCTGAAGCTGGATTTCCTGCTGGATGGCGGCGTTGCGGTCCTCGATGCGGCGCTCGACGATGCGCGCCTCGCGGTCGATCAGCGTCTGGCGCAGGTCTTCGTTGCGCTGGTCGATGGTTCGCAGTTCCGCCGCCGCGTTGCGGTCGCCGGCGAGCTGGCGCAGCAGCGTGCTTTCGTCGAGGTCGCGGGCGTCGCGGGTGCCGTTGAGTTCGGTCTCGATGGCGTCGCGGCGGCGCACGAAGCCGTCGTCGTTGGCGAGGAAGTCAAGGGTGCGCTGCTGGTCGCGCAACTGGTCCTTGAGCGCGCGGTCGGCCTCGATGATGTCGCGGCGGTCCTGGATGCGTTGTTCGGTGCGGCGCGCATCGACGCTCGCCTGCGCTTCGCGCTGCAGGCGGTCGTCGAAGCTCGCGACCCGCGTGCGCTGCTGGTCGGCCTGCTCCTGGTCGCGCCGACGGATCGCCTCCTGGAAGATGCGGTAGCGGTCGGCGGCGGCAACGGTGCGAAGCTCTGTCATCGGTCCAGCTTCATCGCCTCAAGCAACCCAACGAGTCCGGTCGCCCATACACGGCGCCCAGATTCCTACATAAATATTATACCGCCAAAAACCCTTGTTTTTCAACATTCTCGCAGCCCAAACCGGTTTCGGCGCGTTAACCAAAAAAAGCGAAGAACCGCGGCGCGAACCGCGATCCTTCCCTCAAGATTCCCTGGGAAACTCGGTTGTTTCCCGTTTTTTGGAGGCCGCCCGGTCAGGCCGGGCGGCCGTTTGGCGCCACCTCAGGCGTGCGCGATCTGATTGTCGTCGAGCAATTTCTGCAATTCGCCGGTCTCGGCCATTTCACGCACGATGTCGCAACCGCCGATGAACTCGCCCTTGACGTAGAGCTGCGGGATCGTCGGCCAGCTCGAGAACTGCTTGATGCCTTCGCGCACTTCCATGTCCTGGAGCACGTCGACGCCCTTGAACTTGACCTGCAGCGTGGTCAGCACGTGCGCCACGGCGGCCGAGAAGCCGCACTGCGGGAACATCGGCGAGCCCTTCATGAACAGCACGACGTCGTTGTCGTTGATTTCCGACTGGATCTGGTTGAAGGCGGGATTGTCACTCATGGTATGTCCTGACGTTGCGGCCGGCCCTGGTCCCGGGGCGGCCTGTTGACGGGATGTCGATCTACTTGGCGGCATCCTCGGGGGTGCCGGTCTGGAGCGCCAGCGCGTGTAATTCGTTGCCCATACGGCCCTGGAGCGCCTTGTAGACCATCTGATGCTGCTGCACGCGGGACTTGCCCTCGAACGACTGGGCGACGACGTAGGCGGCATAGTGGTCGCCGTCGCCGCGCAAATCCTCGATGGTCACGCGCGCGTCCGGAATGCCCTCGCGAATCAATCGTTCGATTTCGGCGGCTTCCATGGCCATGTTCAGATTCCTCAACGCACCGGCGCGGTGTCTCCGTGCGTTAAGGATATGGCCCGCGACGCCGGTTCCGTCAACCCCACGCGGCAAGGGGTTTTTCGCCGCCGGTGAGCGACAGGAAATCCTCGAAGAAGCGCGACGTGAGCGGGAATCGCTCGCGCCGCATGGTCTCGGGAAAACCGCGCATGAAATCCTTGAGGACGCCGTTTTCGAGGAAGATTTCCGGCTGCTGGCAACAGGCGCAGAGCAACGGCAGGTCGATGTCCTTGCCCTGCTGGTAGTCGCTGAACACCTTGCCTGCATTGCCGCCCTGCTCGGCGATCTGGCGCACCGCGCCGATCTGCTTCGAGAGCGCGCCGGCGGTGCGCGCGAACAGGTTCATCAAGGTCTTGCGGTCGGAATCGTCGGGCGGCTGGAAGCGCTTGTCCGTCTCGGTCAGGCGCGCCCAGATGTTGCGCGCGCGCTGGTTGGCGCGCTCGATGCGCTTGACCTCGTCTTTCCACTCATCGAGTGTCATTGCCTCGCCCTTTCAGGCCGGCTGCGGCGCCTTCTTCTTGAGCCGGCCGAGCAGGCTCTTCTTCTCTTCCTTCGGCTTCTTCGGCGGCGCCTGGTCGTCGGTCAGGTCGTTCCAGACGATGCGCCAACTCTCCCACAGGATCTCGCGCGAACGGCGCTGCTCCATGTTCTCGAGGATGTAGGCGACGCGTTCGCGCGGTTTGCGGTTGTCGGCCTGCATGATGAACGGCCGGCACGCGCCCATCATCGCCGGTGCAAACTGTTCGCGGACAAGCGTGTCGAAACGCTCGGCGAACTCAACCGAGACCGGGTAGGGCGGCGGCGCGCCGCCAATGCGGCCGGGCTCGACGCCGTCACGGAGCGCGGCGAGGCGCCCGCCGAGTAGGCGCGAAAGCGCCTCGACGAAAGCCTGCTCGGGCGAAATGTCGGAATCTTCGTCGGCGTCGGGCGCGTCGTCTTCGCTGCGGCGTTCGACGGGCTGGTCGATGCCGGCCTTGATGCGGGCGATGTGGAAGTTGGCGCGTTCGACGCGAACTCCTTGATCTCGCGCAGCAGTTCGATGACGCGCCGGCGCCGTTCGGCGTCGCCGCCATTTTCGGCGCCGTCGTCGTCGAAGCTCGCCGCCATGGCGTCGTTGATCTGGCATTCGTAGCGGACGCGCTCCTCGGCGTCGTCGGCGCGGGCACCTTCGCGCGGACCGTGCTGCTGCCGCGCCTCGCGAAGACGGACGGCGTCGTTCTCAAGACGCTGGTCACCAAGCGCGGCATCTCGGCCGACCACTCGCAGGAGACGTTCGGATTCCAGGAGGCGGCGACTGACGAAGCCGCCGTGTTCGACGATCCGGAGATCAACGCCGTCCTCGTCGCGACGCCGCATTCGACGCACGCGGAC
>JAYNJY010000214.1:3166-5212 GCA_038110665.1 Rhodospirillaceae bacterium
GGTGATGACCATGCCGCAAGCCAGGATGCCGGCCGGCGTCGAGGTCTGCTCGACCATGGCAATGAGGCCGTGCTCACCGTGTTCGAACGCGGCCTCCCAGTCGATGGTGCCGAATTCGGTGCGCGACCAGTCGCGTTTGTCGGGGACGGCGGGTTAAACGCCGTCCGCTCGGCTTTCGGACATCCTCCGGCCCCCTCGCCTGCACAAAAAGGCAAAGTAGTCGATATTAACAGGGGTTCACAGTGGCGGTCGTCACACCCCGACCGGATGTCTCCGTTAGGGGCCGGCCATGAAATCCGGCATCCAGCCTTCGTGCCCGCGCCGGAGATCGCCGAGCGAAAGCGAGAAGCCGCCGAGGGTAACCTTGTCGCCGCCCGTGGTCGCGACTTGTGCGGCCGGGACGCCAGCCTGGACGGCGGCGGCGAGCAACGCTTTCGGGTCGGCGGTGGCGACGAGGTAGCGCGCCTGGTCCTCGCCGAACAGCCAGGCATGCAGGGGCACGTCGCCGGCCTTCGCGGCGTCGACGGCTATGCCGCGCTTGCCGGCCAGGGCCATTTCCGCGAGGCCGACGAGAAGCCCGCCGTCGGCGAGGTCGTGGCAGGCGGTGACGCGGCCGGCGGCGATCTCGGCGCGCACGAAGTCGCCGTTGCGGCGTTCGACGGCCAGGTCGACCGGCGGCGGCGCGCCTTCCTCGCGGCCTTCGATCTCGCGCAGATAAATCGAGGCGCCGAGATGGCCCTTGGTCGCGCCGACCAGGATCACGGCCTCGCCGTCGGCCTTGGGCGCGACGCCAATGGCGCGTTCGTAGTCGTCGATCAGTCCGACACCGCCGATGGTCGGCGTCGGCAGGATGGCGTTGCCGTTGGTCTCGTTGTAGAGGCTGACGTTGCCCGAGACGACCGGGAAGTCGAGCGCGACGCAGGCCTCGCGCATGCCTTGGATGCAGCCGACGAACTGGCCCATGATCTCGGGCCGTTCCGGGTTGCCGAAGTTCATGTTGTCGGTGATAGCGAGCGGCCGGGCGCCGGTCGCGGTCAGGTTGCGCCAGGCCTCGGCGACCGCCTGGCGGCCGCCCTCGACAGGGTCGGCGTAGCAATAGCGCGGCGTGCAGTCCGACGTCATCGCCAGCGCCTTCGGGGTGTCGTGCACGCGGACGATGGCGGCGTCGCCGCCGGGCCGGCCGACGCCCAGCGTGTCGCCCATGACCATGTGGTCGTACTGTTCCCAGATCCAGCGCTTCGAAGCCAGGTCCGGCGTCGCCATCAGGCGTTCGAGCACGGCCAGCGGATCGTTCGGTTGGGCGACGTCGTCGGGCGCGACATCGGTGCGCGGCGGCGTCGGCACCCAGGGCCGGTCCCTCTCGTCGTATTCCGGCGAGGCGAGCGCGAGCGGGTCGATCGGCAGGTCGGCGACGACGGCGCCCTTATGGCGCAGCACCATGCGGCCGGTGTCGGTGAGCCGGCCGATGACGGCAAAGTCGAGCTCCCATTTCTCGAAGATGGCGCGCGCCTGCTCCTCGCTACCGGGACGCAGCACCATGAGCATGCGCTCCTGGCTTTCCGACAGCATCATCTCGTAGGCGGTCATGTTGGGCTCGCGCTGCGGCACGTCGTCGAGCGCCAGTTCCACGCCCATGCCGCCCTTCGACGCCATCTCGAAACTCGACGACGTCAGGCCGGCCGCGCCCATGTCCTGGATCGCGACGATGCAGTCGGTCGCCATCAGTTCCAGGCAGGCCTCGATCAGGAGCTTCTCGGTGAACGGGTCGCCGACCTGCACGGTCGGGCGCTTGGCGTCGGAATCCTCGGCGAACTCGGCCGATGCCATGGTCGCGCCGTGGATGCCGTCGCGGCCGGTCTTGGAGCCGACGTAGACGATCGGGTTGCCGACGCCCGAAGCCGCCGAATAGAAAATCTTGTCGGTGTCCGCGACGCCGACGGTCATGGCGTTGACCAGGATGTTGCCGTCGTAAGCCGGGTGGAACTCGCATTCGCCGCCGACCGTCGGCACGCCGACGCAGTTGCCGTAGCCGCCGATGCCGGCGAC
>JAYNJY010000215.1:0-459 GCA_038110665.1 Rhodospirillaceae bacterium
GCACGTAGGAGCCCCGGAAGTCCTGGATCAGGCCGCCGAGATAGCTCTGGCCGAGCGTCATGTTGTAGATCGGGTCGGTCGTCAGCTTGATGCGCGAGAAATTCAGCTTCAGATCCTTCGAGACCTTCTGCGCGGTCGGCGTGATGATTTGCATCAGGCCGCGCGCGCCGGCATAGCTCTTGGCATCGACGCGGAACGCGCTTTCCTGGCGGATCACGGCCAGCGTCAGCGGCACTTCCGGGGCCGGCGCCTCAGCCGTCTTCGGCAACGTCGGCGGGTCGAGAGTCGGATAGGCGACATCCGCGAGCACCGTACCGTCGCGTCCGGCGCGCTTGGCGATCCAAACGGCCAGGTCGGGCCGGCCGGCGCCGCGCGCCAGCCACGCCGTCAGCGAGCGCCAGCCGGGCTGCGTCGACTCCCGGAACAAGCGGTCGATAAACGGGCCGAGCAGGCCGGGCT
>JAYNJY010000215.1:469-5171 GCA_038110665.1 Rhodospirillaceae bacterium
CACGACGCCGACGAGTTCATGGTTCTTGAACGCCTCCGCCTCGGCTTCGCGCGCCGCGTCGGAGACCGCCGCCGGCAGCGCGAGCCCCTTGCCGGGACGCAGCTTGGCGTATGCAAGCTGGCCGTAATAGGCGAACGGATGCTCCGCCGCCTTGCGATACCAGGTGACGGCGGCTTCGTCGTCGCCCTTGGCCTCGGCGGCGCGGCCGGCCCAGTAGGCGGCGCGCGAGACGCTCAGCGGGTAATCGACGGCGTCGCCGAGCTTGACGAAATGCTTGAGCGCCACTTCGTGATCCTTGAGGAACCGCAGCGCGATCCAGCCCGCCATCCATTCGGCTTCGGCGTAGTCCTCGCCGCCCGGCTCGAGCCCGTGCTTGGTGGCTAGGGTATAGGCATCGCTGACATGGCCGTTGCGCAGGAACTGTCGCGCCAGCACCGATTTCTCGCGCCACCACAGTTCCGGGCGCGGCAGGTTGTCGGGCAGGCCCTTCAGCAGATCGACGGTCGTATCCAAGTTCTTGCGCCGGTGCCAGCGCAGACGCTCGTAAAGCAGGCCGAGATCGCCGCTCAGGTTCTGCGGCACCTTGGAAACCAGGTAGTCGACGTTGCCGGTGCGCCGGCGCAGCGACGAGCGCGCCTGCGCGAGCCGACGCCAACCTTCCGGTACCTTGTAGCGCATGCGTTCGGCGGAGATGGTGTGGCCGTCCCAGAGCAGCCGGTCGATGCGCTTGATGTGGTCGTCGGCGGTTAGCAGGCTCTTGAAGCGCTTGTAGATGTCGGCCTCGTCGGACTTCGTGTAGTTGCCGTTTATCCAGGCGCGCCGAACCATGTCGTGGCCGCGCTCCTTCTCGCCCATGGCGATCAGGGCGGCGGCAATGCGGATCGCGCCCTCGGCGCTCGCCGGCGCGCGGTCGCCGAACCAGGCCAGCGTCGCTTCCGGCGCCATCTCGAACGGCATCAGCCGTTCGGCGTGGCGCAGCATGCGGCGGTTGCGCGGCCAGCGCGGGTTTTCACTCAGGAAGGCGTCGAGATCGGCGAATGTGGTGCCGTCCGGTGCGTCGATCAGCTTGCGCCAGCGCACCAGCTTGGCGGCGAGCGGGTTCTCGATACGCGCGGCGTACTGGTCGACCGTCTGCCAGCGCGCGAGTTCGGCCGCCTTGAGCGCGTTGCGGGTCCAGAGAATGTCGGTGCCGGTCGCCACCTCGGTGGCGGAAGCCCGGCAGGGCGCGAGGCTCGCCGCGGCTGATACCGCGAGCGCTGCGACCACTACGGTCACGAACCGGCCGGGCGTCGTCATCGGACCTCCTCGTCGTCTGACGTCACACGAACGCAACCATTGGCTACCAGGGCGCTCACGTGGCCAACACTAGCGCCCCGGAGTCATCGCCTCCAAGAGGGTTGTTGGCGCGGCTGGCGGACGATTGTTAGGAAACGATGTTCCCCTTGCCCGGTTTTCCATGCCGGAGTAAGGTCCGCGAACATGCAGGGCCAGCGGCGAAAGTTGGCGCAATATCTGGTCCGCAAGCTGGAGACGAGCCATGTTCAAGGGGTCTTTCCCCGCGCTGATTACGCCGTTCAAGAACGGCGAAGTCGATGAGGATAGCTTCCGCGCCTTCGTCGAATGGCAAATCGAGGAGGGCACCGACGGCCTGGTGCCCTGCGGCACCACCGGCGAATCGCCGACGCTGAGCCACGACGAGCACAAACGCGTCACCGAGATCTGCATCGACCAAGCCAAGGGCCGGGTGCCGGTCATCGCGGGCGCCGGTTCGAACTCCACCAAGGAGGCGATCGAGCTTACCGAGCACGCCAAGCACGCCGGCGCCGACGCAGCGCTGGTGGTCACGCCCTATTACAATAAGCCGACCCAGAGGGGCCTCTACGAGCACTTCAAGGCGGTGCAGGACGTCGGCTTGCCGATCTTCATCTACAACATTCCGGGCCGCTCCGTGGTCGACATGACGGTCGCCACCATGGCCGAGCTTGCCAAGCTGCCCAACATTGTCGGCGTCAAGGACGCCACCGCCGACCTGACCCGGCCGCAGAACCTGCGCCTCGCCATCAACGGCGGTAAGGCGTTCTGCCAGCTCTCCGGCGAGGACGGCACCGCCGTGCCGTTCCTGGCGGCCGGCGGCCACGGCTGCATCTCGGTCACTGCAAACATCGCGCCGCGCATGTGCGCGGACATGCAGCGGGCCTGGCGCGAGGGCAAGGTCGAAACCTGCATGGAACTGCAGGATCGGCTGATGCCGCTGCACGCCGCCATGTTCTGCGAGACCAGCCCGGGGCCGGTGAAGTTCGCCGCCTCGATGCTCGGCAAGTGCGCGGCGGAGATGCGCCTGCCGATGACCAACATCGCCGACAAGTCCAAGGAAACCGTCCGCGCCGCCCTGGTCGGCGCCGGCCTGCTGAACTGACGCCCGCCGCCCCGGCGCGAGCCGGGGCGGGGCCTTGCGCAAGCCCTTCGCCATGGCCGCCAGCAAGTCCAACAAAAACGCCGGAAACGTCGCCGCGCAAAACCGCCGCGCGCGCCACGATTACCTGATCCACGAGACGCTCGAGTGCGGCATCATGCTCAAGGGGTCGGAGGTGAAATCCCTGCGCGAAGGCCGCGCCTCGATCGCCGAGGCCTACGCCGTCGAGGAGCAGGGCGAACTTTGGCTCCGCAACGCCTTCATCCCGGAATACGCCGGCACCAACAAGGCGTTCACGCATGAACCGCGCGGCGCGCGCAAGCTGCTGGTGCACCGGCGCGAACTGGCCAAGCTGGCGCAGGCGCAGCAGCGCAAGGGCATGACCCTGGTGCCGATGAAGATCTATTTTAACGAGCGCGGCATCGCCAAGGTGCTGCTCGGCCTCGCCGAGGGCAAGAAACACCACGACAAGCGCGAGGCGACCAAGGAACGCGACTGGGGTCGCCAAAAGGCGCGGCTGATGCGCGAGCGCGGCTAGGCGTTATTTCTTGCCGGCGACCGGCACGAGCGTGTAGCCCTCGCGCTTGTCGGCGGAGCGCCGGGGCGGGTCTTCGCGCAGCAGCCGGCCGTCGCTCCACGCCGAGAGCAGACCGCGGTAGTTGAGCGACAGCGGGTTGCCCGACTGGCCGGTGGCGACGATGAAGCGCGAGCGCCGCAAGTCCTTGAGATCGTAGATCGCCCGGTAGCCGGCGCCATGCACGTGAGCGAACGGATCGGACTTGTCGGCGAAACGGACGGCGCCGCGGTTGACGGTCGAGTTGCCGCCGTCGGTGACGACCTCGAGATCGGCGAGGTAACGCAGCACCGGCACGTGGGTGAAGAACGGATGCCGGAACACCGCCCGGTGCGCGTTGCCCCATTGCCAGGCTTCCGGCGTCGCGCCGTAGCGCGTGGCCAGCCCGTCGACGGCGGTCTGCAGCGAGCGGGCGAGGATTTCGGCGCAGGTCTCCTTATTGTCGGCGGTGCGGACGTCGTCGCACCACTCGGTGCGGCGGGTCAGGATCGACTTCACCAGCAGCGGCCGCGCGGCCAGGAACTCGTCGGTCAGCTCGCCGAGTTCGTCCTCGTAGAGCGCGCGGTTGAGCGCCGCCAGCCAGGCCATGAAGATCAGCGGCTCGGGCCGCTTGCGCGACATCTCGTAATCCCATTTCGAAAGCATGGCGTGCGCCTTCTTGGCGAGCGCGCCATCTGGCGGCGGCGCGGCCAGCATCGGCCCGAGCAGGTCGGCCGCCATCAGCGAACGGGCGTCGCGCAGCATGCGCGCCTGGCCGGTGGAATTCTGGCTGGCTTCGGCGTCGATCATCTGGCGGATGCGCCGGGCGCGGTAGGGCGGCGCCCAATCGAAGCCGAGGAACAACCGGTCGTCGGGCGCGCTGACGCGGTTGTTGGCGTTGACGACGAAACCGGCCGACGGCTTGTAGGCCTTGGGCAGGTCGGCGAAGGGCACGAAGCCGTCCCAGTCGGTCTCGCCGGTCCAGCCGTTGGTCGGCACGTAGCCGTGCCCGCCGAGACGCTTGGGCAGCAGGCCGGCGGTGAGAAAGCCGATGGCGCCGAGCGTGTCGGCATAGGCGAAGTTCTGCTGCGGCGCCTGCAGGTGCGAGGCGGCGCGGTTGAAGCCGACCCAGTCCTTGGCGACGTTGATTTCATGGAAGGCGGCCGTCGACATGTCGCCCGGCTGCAGGTAGGTCGCCGCCAGGCTGACGACGTAGCCGTCGCCGATGATCGGCTGCATGCGGCCGCACAGGTCCGAGATCACCGGTCCGTGGCGGGTCGCGCGCACGGTCAGCTTGACGCTGCGCCCGCCCTTGACGCGGATCGTCTCCTCGCGGACGTCGAAGTCCTTGGCGCCTTGCGGCGTCATGTACTTGGCGGGATCGTCATCGGCGAGCTTCTCGACGAACAGGTCGGTGACGTCCGACTGGGTCGAGGTCAGGCCCCAGGCGATGGTGGCGTTGTGGCCGAGCAGGTGGAACGGCACGCCCGGCACGGTGGCGCCGGAAACCTCGAGCGCCGGGCCTTCGATGCGCGTGAGATACCACATGATCGGCGCCTGGAATCGCAAGTGCGGGTCGTTGACCAGGAAGGCGCCGCCGGTGTCGGTGCGCTGCGGCGCCAGCGCCCAGACGTTGGAAGCGCCCCGCGGCGCGCCCGGGTTCTCGAGCGGCCACGCCGGCAATCCGGCGAGCGATGCGACGGCGCCGGCGCCGGCGCGGCCATCGGCGATGGTGA
>JAYNJY010000216.1:0-5167 GCA_038110665.1 Rhodospirillaceae bacterium
GGTCAAGGACTACTGGGGCAAGGACCTAGCATTCGACAAGGGCTTCAACAATTTCGACGAGATCCGCTTCGACTACTACCGCGACGGCACCATCGCGCTGGAAGCCTTTAAGGCCGGCGAGTTCGACTACCGCTCCGAGAACTCGTCCAAGTCCTGGGCCGTCGACTACGAGATCCCGGCGGTCAAGGAAGGCCTGATCAAGAAGGAAGGCATAAAGCACAACCGCTCGACCGGCATGCAGGGTTTCGTCTATAACACCCGCCGCGACGTCTTCAAGGACCGCCGCGTGCGCGAGGCCCTCGCCTACGCCTTCGATTTCGAATGGTCGAACCAGAACCTGTTCTACGGCCAGTACACCCGGACGCGGAGCTACTTCGATAACTCCGAGCTGGCCGCCACCGGCCTGCCGTCGGCGGATGAACTGAAACTGCTGGAGCCGCTCAAGGGCCAGGTTTCGCCGGAAGTGTTCACCAAGTCCTACGAGCCGCCGAAGGCGGGCGATACCCGCCAGGTGCGCCGCAACCTGCATCAGGCCGGCCTGCTGCTCGACGCGGCGGGTTGGAAGATCGAGGGCCGCGAGCGCGTCAACGAGAAGACCGGCCAGAAGCTCGAATTCGAGGTGCTGCTGGTCAGCCCGCTGTTCGAGCGCATCGTGCTGCCGTTTGCCAAGAACCTGGAACGGCTCGGCATCAAGGCGAGCGTGCGCACGGTCGACAGCTCGCAGTACCGGCGCCGGCTCGACACCTACGACTTCGACATGGTGGTCGGCAGCTTCGGCCAGTCGCTTTCGCCCGGCAACGAGCAGCGCGACTTCTGGGGCTCGCACTCGGCCGGCCTGGAAGGCGGCCGCAACCTGATCGGCATCAAGGACCCGGCCGTCGACGCACTGATCGAGAAGATCATCTCGGCGCCCGACCGCGCGGGGCTGATCACCGCGACGCGCGCGCTCGACCGCGTGCTGCAATGGGGCTTCTTGGTGATCCCGCACTGGCACATCACCTACGACCGCGTCGTCTACTGGGACAAGTTCGGCCGGCCCAAGATCACGCCGGTGCAGGGCAACCAGTTCACCGCCTGGTGGGTCGACACGGCCAAGGCCACGGCGCTCAAGGGCAAGCTCGCCTCCGAGAAGGACTAGACGGGCAGGGTCGGGGGACACGGTCGCGCCATGTACGCCTATATCCTGCGCCGTTTGATGCTGATCGTGCCGACGCTGCTCGGCATCATGATCATCAACTTCGCCGTCGTGCAGTTCGTGCCCGGCGGCCCGGTCGAGCAAATGATCGCCAAGCTCACCGGCGAGGCGGTCTCGGCCACAGCCAGGGTCGGCGGCGATGCCGGCAGCGAGACCATGGCGTCGCGCCCGCAGCAGGGCAGCGGCCAGTCCGGCGGGCCGTCGTCGCGCTATCGCGGCGCCCAGGGCCTGCCGCCCGACCTGATCAAGCAGATCGAGAAGCAGTTCGGCCTCGACAAGCCGGCGCACGAGCGTTTCTGGCTGATGATGACGAACTACCTGCGCTTCGACTTCGGCAACAGCTTCTTCCAGGACCGCTCCGTGGCGCAACTGGTCATCGACAAGATGCCGGTGTCGATCTCGTTGGGTCTTTGGACGACGCTGCTGGTCTATTTGATCTCGATCCCGCTCGGCATCGCCAAGGCGGTGCGCGACGGCTCCAAGTTCGACGTCTGGACGTCAGGCCTGGTGATCTTCGGCAACGCTGTGCCGAGCTTCCTGTTCGCGGTGCTGCTGATCGTGCTGTTCGCCGGCGGGCGCTACTTCGACTGGTTCCCGCTGCGCGGCATCGTCTCGCCGGGCTGGGAGTCGCTGTCCTGGTACGAGCAGGTCACGGACTATTTCTGGCACATGACGCTTCCGCTCTTGTCCATGGTCATCGGCGGCTTCGCCGGCCTGACCATGCTGACCAAGAACTCGTTCATCGAGGAGATCAACAAGCAGTATGTGGTGACCGCGCGCTCCAAGGGGTTGAGCGAACACCGCGTGCTCTACGGCCATATCTTTCGCAACGCCATGCTGCTGGTCATCGCCGGCTTTCCCTCCGCCTTCATCGGCATTCTCTTCACCGGCGCGCTGCTGACCGAGGTGATCTTCTCGCTCGACGGCTTGGGCCTGCTCGGTTTCGAGGCGGCGCTGGCGCGCGACTATCCGGTGATGTTCGGGACGCTGTTCTTCTTCACGCTGCTCGGCCTGATCATGGGCATCGTCGGCGACATCATGTACCACATCGTCGACCCGCGTATCGACTTCGAGGCCCGCGATGTCTGAGACGCAAAACCGAACGGGTGACGTGTGATGGACGGCTCGCACGCCCCGCCGCCTCAGACCGCCGCCCAGGCGCTCCGCACCGAGCGCTTCCTGGGCATGCGAATCACCCCGATCACGCGCCGGCGGCTCGACAACTTCCGGCGCAACCGGCGCGGCTACTGGTCGTTCTGGATATTCCTCGTGCTGTTCGTCATGAGCCTCTGCGCCGAGATCGTCGCCAACGACAAGCCGCTGCTGGTGCGCTTCGACGGCGCCTTCTACTACCCCGCCTTCGTCGTCTATCCGGAAACCAAGTTCGGCGGCGAATTCCAGACCGAGGCCGAATACCGCGACGAATTCGTCGCCAAGCTGATCGAGGACAAGGGCTGGATGGTATGGCCGCCGGTGCGGTTCAGCTACGACACCATCAACTACAAGCTGCCAGTGCCGGCGCCGGCGCCGCCGAGCGCGGTCAACTGGCTTGGCACCGACGACCAGGGCCGCGACGTGCTGGCGCGGCTGATCTACGGTTTCCGCATATCCGTGCTGTTCGGCCTGGTGCTGACGATCCTGAGCGCGGCCATCGGCATTTCCGCCGGCGCCTTCCAGGGCTTCTACGGCGGTATGCTCGACCTGTTGGGCCAGCGCTTCATCGAGATCTGGGCCGGCATGCCGATGCTCTATCTCTTGATCATCATGGCGAGCGTGATCACGCCGAGCTTCTGGTGGCTGCTCGGGTTGCTGTTGCTGTTTTCCTGGATGGGTTTCGTCGGCGTGGTGCGCGCCGAGTTCCTGCGCGCGCGCAACCTGGATTTCGTCCGCGCCGCGCGCGCGCTCGGCGTCTCGGACATGAAGCTGATCTACAAGCACATCCTGCCCAACGCCATGGTCGCCACCGTCACCTTCATGCCGTTTACGCTGGCCGGCTCGATCACGGCGCTGACCTCGCTCGACTTCCTCGGCTTCGGCCTGCCGCCGGGCTCGGCGTCCTTGGGCGAGGTCCTGAACCAGGGCAAGGCCAACCTGAACGCGCCCTGGCTCGGCCTCTCGTCATTTTTCTGCATCGCGCTGATGCTGAGCCTGCTGGTCTTCATCGGCGAGGCGGTGCGGGACGCCTTCGACCCGAGAAAGGTGTTCCGATGAACCGGCTGCTCGAGATCGACGGCCTCTCCACCTCGTTCGGCGCCGGGCCGAAGGAGGTCAAGGCCGTACGCGGCGCCAGCCTGACCATCGACAAGGGCGAGACCGTGGCGCTGGTCGGCGAGTCGGGTTCGGGCAAGTCGGTGACCGCGCTTTCGGTGATGCGGCTGCTGCCCTATCCGCTCGCGCATCATCCGGCCGGCACGATCCGCTTCAAGGGCGAGGAATTGCTGACCGCACCCGAGTCGCGCATGCGGGAACTCCGCGGCAACGACATCGCCATGATCTTCCAGGAGCCATTGAACAGCCTCAACCCGCTGCACTCCATCGAGAAGCAGATCGCCGAGGTGTTGCTGCTGCACAAGGCGATGTCGCCCCAGCAGGCGCGCGCGCGCGTCGTCGAACTGCTGAAGCTTGTCGGGCTGGACGCCGCCGTCGAGCGCCTCGGCGCGCTGCCGCACGAATTCTCCGGCGGCCAGCAGCAGCGCGTGATGATCGCCATGGCGCTGGCCAACGACCCCGACCTCTTGATCGCCGACGAGCCGACCACGGCCTTGGACGTGACGGTCCAGGCACAGGTGCTGAAACTGTTGAAGGATTTGCAGCGCGAACTCGGCATGGCGATCCTGTTCATCACCCACGACCTCGGCATCGTGCGCGGCATGGCCGACCGTGTCTGCGTCATGACCGACGGCGAGATCGTCGAGCAGGGTCCGGTCAAGGACGTGTTCGAAAATCCGCAGCACGCGTACACCCGCCACCTGCTCGCCGCCGAGCCCAAGGGCCGGCCCGACCCGGCGCCGGCCGAAGCGCCCGAGATCATGCGCGCCGACGACCTCAAGGTCTGGTTCCCGATCAAGCGCGGCGTGCTCCGGCGGACGATCGGCCACATCAAGGCGGTCGACGGCATTTCGGTGGCGATCCGCCGGGGCCACACGCTCGGCGTCGTCGGCGAGTCGGGTTCGGGCAAGTCGACGCTCGGCCGTGCGCTGCTGCGCCTGGAGCGCAGTCAGGGCGGCATCCATTTCCTCGGGCAGGAGTTGCACGGCCTCGGTTTCAAGGAAATGCGCCCGCTCCGGCGCGAGATGCAGATCGTCTTCCAGGATCCGTTCGGGAGCCTGAGCCCGCGCCTCTCTGTCGGCCAGATCATCGAGGAAGGGCTTTTGGTGCATGGCCTCGGCGGTGACTTCGACGCGAGGCGCGAGTTGATCGGCGCCGCGCTCATCGAGGTCGGCCTCGAGCCCACCATGCAGGACCGCTACCCGCACGAGTTCTCCGGCGGCCAGCGCCAGCGCATCGCCATCGCCCGCGCGCTGGTGCTGAAACCGAAGTTCATCGTCCTCGACGAGCCGACCTCGGCGCTCGACATGTCGGTGCAGGCGCAGATCACCGACTTGCTGCGCGAGTTGCAACAGAAGCACGATCTCGCCTACATGTTCATCAGCCACGACTTAAAGGTGATCCGCGCGCTCGCCCACGACGTCATCGTCATGAAGGACGGCAAGGTCGTCGAGGCCGGCCCCGCCGCCCAGGTCATCGACAACCCGCAAATCCCCTACACCCAGGCGCTGATGGCCGCCGCCTTCAAGCTGGAGGCAGACGAAAGCGGCGTGGTGCGGATGTAAGGCGTCGCCCAGCGCTCAATCGACCATCTGGGCATTGGCCCGCAGAATCCGCCGGAAGCTTGATGTTCTAGCGCGTCAGGCCGGCGCGGCTGACGACCAGGACGGCTTCGTTTTGACGTTCGACGGGGATTTTGCCGAT
>JAYNJY010000217.1:0-3311 GCA_038110665.1 Rhodospirillaceae bacterium
ACAGCCGATCTCGCCGCCCATCAACTCGACCAGGCGCTTGCAGATGGCGAGCCCGAGCCCGGCGCCTTCGAAGCGGCGCGAGATCCAGGCGTCGGCCTGGGTGAAATCGTCGAACAGCCTGCCGATCTGGTCGGCGGCGATGCCGATGCCGGTGTCTTGGACGCTGAAACGGAGCCGCTCGGCTCCGTTTTCGTCCCGCTGGCGCTGGACCCGAAGCGTGACCGAGCCGCGTTCGGTGAACTTGACGGCATTGCCGGCCAGGTTGACCAGGATCTGGCGGGTGCGCATGGCATCGCCGTTGACCGCCAGCGGACAGTCGTCTTCGACGACCCTTTCGAGGACGAGATCATCCGCCCCCGCGCCGCGGCGCGTACGGCCGACCAACGACAGGACGCCGTCGAGCAGCGGCGCGATCAGGAAATCCTGGCATTCGATTTCCATCTTCCCGGCGTCCAGCTTGGAAACGTCGAGGATGTCGTTGAGCACGACGAGCAACGCCCGCGTGGCTTCCTTGATGGAAAGCACCTTCTCACAGCGTGTGTCGGAAAGATCGCCGTCGAGCAGCATGTCGGCGAAGCCCATCACGCCGGACATCGGCGTGCGGATTTCGTGGCTCATCGTCGCCAGGAATTCGGACTTGGCCCGATTGGCGCGTTCCGCCTCGCCTTGCGCCATCTTCAATGCCGTGATCTCGGTAATGACGCTGACCAGGCCGCCGGACGGCGTGACCGACTGGTGACGTTCGAAAATGCGTTCACCGTATACCTGCTCGATGACCGTCGGCCCGTTGTCGCGGATCGATTGGACACGCTGGGAGAACGTGAACTGCGCGCGCTTCTTGCTGGTGTTGACGTCGTCCAGTTGCCCGAGGGTGTCGTAGGTGGTGACGCCGGGCCGCGTCTCCGCCTCGGTGTAGCCGTTGATGCGCCGAAAGCTGTCGTTGCAGAAAACCAGCCGGCCGTCGGCATCATAAATGGCGAAACCGTCCTCGGTGACGCCAAGGGCCTCCATAACCCAGTCCGTGGTGGTCCGCTTGTCGATCATCGAGGTCCGCGCTCAAATCCCTGAAATCGCTGCCGAACTGGCCAATTTCGCTGCACGGCGGCGCGCCGTTGTCGCGACATCAGCGCGCGAACAATTCTCGCCGCTTTGCCGTCGGCCTTCAAGCGGGGTCGCTAGCGGCTGAGTTCGCGAGTCGCGCGGTCGAGGCCGTCGAGGGTCAGCGGGAACATGCGCTCGCCCATGATCTGGCGAACCATGTTGATCGACTGCGTATTGCCCCACCAGTTCTCCTTGACCGGATTGAGCCACACCGTCTTGGGGTAGACGCGGAGCACGCGCTCGAGCCAGACCGCGCCGGCCTCCTCGTTCCAGTGCTCGACCGAGCCGCCCGGATAGACGATCTCATAGGGGCTCATGGAGGCGTCGCCGACGATGATCACCTTGTAGTCGTGCGGGTAGGTGTGCAGTACCTCCCAGGTCGGCGTGGTGTCGGCGTGGCGGCGGCGGTTGTCCTTCCACAGGCGCTCGTAGATGAAATTGTGGAAGTAGAAGTATTCCATGTGCTTGAACTCTGCGCGCGCCGCCGAGAACAATTCCTCCATGACCTGCACGTGCGGGTTCATGGAGCCGCCGACATCGAACAGGATCAGGAGCTTCACCGCGTTGTGGCGCTCCGGCACCATGCGGATGTCGAGATAACCGCGCTTGGCGGTGGCGCTGATGGTGTCGGGCAAATCGAGCTCGGTCGCCGCGCCCTCGCGCGCGAAACGGCGCAAGCGCCTGAGCGCCATCTTGATGTTGCGGGTGCCGAGTTCGACCGAGTCGTCGAGGTTCTTGAACTCGCGCTTGTCCCACACTTTCACGGCCGAGAAGTTGCGGTTGTCGTCCTGGCCGATGCGCACCCCTTCCGGGTTGTAGCCGTAGGCGCCGAACGGCGACGTGCCGGCGGTGCCGATCCACTTGGAGCCGCCCTGGTGGCGCTTGCGCTGCTCTTCGAGCCGCTTCTTCAGCGTCTCCATCAGCTTTTCCCAGCCGCCGAGGGCCTCGATCTGCTTCTTCTCTTCTTCCGTCAGCACCTTCTCGGCGAGCTTGCGGAGCCATTCCTCGGGAATCTCGTGCACCTCGCCCGGCGACGCCTCGAGCCCCTTGAAGACATCGCCGAAGACGCGGTCGAACTTGTCGAGGTTGCGTTCGTCCTTCACCAGGCAGGAGCGAGAAAGATAATAAAAGTCCTCGACGTCGTAGTTGGCGAGCCCGGCGTCGACCGCCTCGATCAGCGTCAGGTATTCGCGGAGCGACACCGGCACCTGCGCGTCCCGAAGCTTGAGGAAGAAGTCGATGAACACGGGTGGTGCGGCCTTTCCTCAGGCGTTGTCGACGATGACGGGCGAGGCGAAGTAGGTGATCTCCGGCTCGGCGCCGTAATGGCTGGCGATGCGCTGGCGCCATTCCTTGGTGTAGACCGCTTCCGCCGCCTCGCGGTTTTCCCAGAGATAGACGCCGCCGCCCTTGCCGTTGCCGAACAGGTAATACTTGCGGACCAGTCCGGGCATGCCCTTGTAGCGCGGCGCAGTCTGCTCGAACAGCGCCTGCGCCTTCTCCAGGTCGATGTCGGCGGGCAGCGGGAAGGTGACGATGGCGGTGATCATAGTCGCGGTTCCTTGTTCCTGGTCTTACCCCTACTCCGCGCCCTTCGGCGGCGCAAGCCCCGCCCCTTCGGGCGCGCCGGCGGCGGCGCCGGCCGGCGACGCCTCGCCGACGACCTCGACGCCCATGGCGGCCATTACCTCCGTCGGCAGCGAGCGGATGTGAATGTCGCGCTGCGGGAACGGGAAGTTGATGCCGCCGGCGTGGAAGTCGTCCCAGACGTTGAGCATGACCTGGCTCTGGACATTGCCGAGGCCGTTCTGCGGATCGTTGACCCAGACGCGCAGCTCCAGGTCCACACTGTTGTCGCCAAAGCGCCGCAGTTGGCAGACCGGCGGCGGACTTTCGAGCACGCGCGGCACCTTCTTCGCCGCCTCGACGGCGATGGCGATGGCCTTGTGCACGTCGCAGGCGTAGTCGACGCCGATCGGCATCTTCAGGCGCACCAGGTTGTTGGTGTAGGACCAGTTCTCGACGCGCTGCGAGATCAGCTCCTCGTTCGGGATCAGGTGCTCGGTGCCGTCCCGGGTGATGACCGAAACGCAGCGCGCGCCGAGCGAATTGATCCAGCCGTAGGTTTCGCCGATGGCGATAACGTCGCCGGGCTTGACCGAGCGGTCCATCAGGAGAATGAGCCCACTGATCAGGTTCGAGAACACCTT
>JAYNJY010000217.1:3321-5126 GCA_038110665.1 Rhodospirillaceae bacterium
CGACGGCGCCGGAGAACACCGCGAACGCCGTCAGGTCGATGCCGACGGCATCCAGCCCCATGACCACCGCCAGCGTGTAGACGGCGATCTTGAACAGCTTGCCCAAGAGCACGCCGGCCGCCGGCGAGACGCCCGGCATGGCAGTGATGCGCTTCTCGACCAGCTTGGCGGAAACGCCGGCGAGCCAGAGCAGCACGCCGACCGCGAGCACGGCCTTCAGGATGCCGAGCACGGAGATGCGGAAGGAGCCGAACTGCAGCGCCATGCCGTCGAGCACGGTGATGGTCGGGTCCAGGAGGCCTGTGATGTTGAGGGCGGCCAGCGTCCAGGCGGCGACGGCGATGGCCTTCGACCAGTGCCGTTCGCGGATGACGCCGGCAGCGAGCCGGATCACCACCCAGGCGGTGAGCAGGCTGACGACGATGGCGATCAGTTGATGCGGCCACTTGGCATAGCCGGCGGCGACGAGCGAGAACCACTGGATCACAAGCCAGGGCAGCGGCAGCGAGATCGGTTGCAGCGCCGCCGCCACCGGCCGGCCGAAGCGCTGGAACCACTGGCCCTTGACCGGGGTTTCCAGGAACGCGCGCAGCCGGGGCGCGAGCAGCCACGAAATCAGGAAGGCAGCAACGACGACGGCGGCCTGCACCGCGGCGCCGAGCACGAAGACGTTCTCCTCCGCCCAGGCCGTCCATTCGGCGAGGCGGGCCTGCAACTCGGCCAGGGTCGGCAGCTTTTCCACGCGGGCGCGTCCTCCGATGGCGACGAAAGCCTGGGGACGATCTTAACCTAGTGGGCGCGACGGGGGAACCGGGGTGGCTTCTAGCGCTTTTCGCGGCGGTTGAGGAACGCCAGGCGTTCGAGCATGTGGACGTCCTGCTCGTTCTTCAAGAGCGCGCCGTACAAGGGCGGGATCAGGTCCTTCTGGTCATCGGAACGGAGCGCCTCGGGCGGGATATCCTCGACCATCAGGAGCTTAATCCAGTCGAGCAGCTCCGAGGTCGAAGGCTTCTTCTTCAGGCCCGGCACGTCGCGGATGCCGTAGAACACGTTCATGGCCTCTGACACCAGGCGCTTCTGCACGTCCGGGAAATGCACCTGGACGATCTCGCGCATGGTGTCCTGGTCGGGAAAGGAAATGTAATGGAAAAAGCAGCGGCGCAGGAAGGCGTCCGGCAGTTCCTTTTCATTGTTCGACGTGATGACGACCACCGGCCGGTGCACCGCCTGCACGGTCTCCTTGGTCTCGTAGACGTGGAACTCCATGCGGTCGAGTTCCAACAACAAGTCGTTGGGGAACTCGATGTCGGCCTTGTCGATCTCGTCGATCAGCAGCACCGGCCGCTCGTCGGCGGAGAACGCCTCCCACAGCTTGCCCTTGACGATGTAGTTCTTGATGTCGTGCACGCGCTGGTCGCCGAGCTGGCTGTCGCGCAAGCGCGCCACGGCGTCGTACTCGTAGAGCCCCTGCTGCGCCTTGGTCGTCGACTTGATGTGCCACTGAAGCAGCGGCGCGCCGAGTGCGGCGGCGATCTCGTGCGCGAGCACGGTCTTGCCGGTGCCGGGCTCGCCCTTGACCAGGAGCGGCCGCTCCAGCGCCACGGCGGCGTTGACGGCGATCTTGAGGTCCTCGGTGGCGACGTAGTTGGCGGTGCCTTCGAAACGTTTGCTCATGATGCTCCCAATTCGACTCTCTTAGCTCGGGGTTTTACTCGGCGCCGGCCGGCTGCGGTTTCGCGAACGCGACGAGCGCCACGTTGTCCGGCCCCGGGTGGCGCGGCACCATCATCGCCAGCACCAGCGAG
>JAYNJY010000218.1:0-5119 GCA_038110665.1 Rhodospirillaceae bacterium
GCCTCGTACATGGCGCGCGCCTCGGGGCCCTTCGGCATGTGGTCGCGGTGCACGTCGGCGTCGTGGTAGCGCAGCCTGAGCGCCAAGGCGTCGGCGACGCCGCGCAGCTTGGCCAGCCCGGCCTTGTCGAGATGGCCGACGGGCGTCGGCAGCACGACCTGGTCCTTGGTCGCCGACGTCTGGCCCGGCGAAAAGCTGACCGTGAGGTCCTCCTCCACGGCGAGCGCCTTCAGCGTCGCCGCGGTGACCCGCTTGATCAGTTCGTTGGGCTCTTCCTTGCGTAGCATCGGCGCCGTTGCCGGCCCGTTACTGGACGACGGCGTGCGCCGCCGACTCGGGCAGTTCGCGACCCATGCAGCGCTGGTAGTACTCGGCCACGATGGGACGCTCGATCTCGTCGCACTTGTTGAGGAAGGTAAGGCGGAAGGCGATGCCGACGTCGCCGAAGATCTCGGCGTTTTCGGCCCAGGTGATGACCGTGCGCGGCGACATGACCGTGGAGATGTCGCCGTTGATGAAGCCGGAACGGCTCAGATCGGCGACGTCGACCATGGCGCTCAGGATTTCGCGGCCCTCGCTGGTGTCGTAGGTCGGCGACTTCGCGAGCACGATGTCGAACTCGGTGTCGTGCGGCAGGTAGTTCAGCGTGGCGACGATGTTCCAGCGGTCCATCTGGCCCTGGTTGATCTGCTGCGTGCCGTGATAGAGGCCGGTGGTGTCGCCCAAGCCCACCGTGTTGGTGGTCGAGAACAGCCGAAAATAGGGGTTCGGGCGGATGACGCGGTTCTGGTCGAGCAGCGTCAGCTTGCCCTGGACTTCGAGCACGCGCTGGATCACGAACATCACGTCGGGGCGGCCGGCGTCGTATTCGTCGAACACGATGGCGGTCGGGTTCTGCAGCGCCCACGGCAGGATGCCCTCGCGGAACTCGGTCACCTGCATGCCGTCCTTCAAGACGATGGCGTCCTTGCCGATCAGGTCGATACGCGAGATGTGGCTGTCCAGGTTGACGCGGATGCAAGGCCAGTTGAGGCGCGCCGCGACCTGCTCGATATGGGTCGACTTGCCGGTGCCGTGGTAGCCCTGGATCATGACGCGACGGTTGTGCGCGAAGCCGGCCAGAATGGCGAGCGTGGTGTCGGGGTCGAAGCGGTAGGCTTCGTCGGTATCGGGCACGTGATCGTCGGTTTCGCTGAAGGCAGGGACTTCCATGTCAGTATCGATGCCGAACACCTGACGCACCGAGAGCTTGATGTCGGGGGCTCTCTTGGAAAGGGTATCGGACGTGGGCACGGGCGTAGTCATCGCGGAAATTCCAATCTGCTCGTTTCGTGAAGGCGGGCTGGGGCCCGGCTGGCGCCGAACCCTAGAGACCTAGGGACTTCCGGCGGTTGCGTCAAGACCGCTGACGTAGATGGTGCAGTGCATCATTTCGGCCTATTCGGCTAGAAATCCGAGGATCACCCGGTAGGCTTGGTTGATGTCCTTGAACAGCGCATCGTCGCCCTTGTCCTTGCCCTGGCCCTGGGCGGCGTCGGGGTGGTAGCGCTTGGCCAGTTCCTTGTAGCGCGCCTTGACCTGGACGGCGGTGACGGGGGCCGAGAGTTTGAAAAGTTCGAGTGCCTTCCTGACGTCGGTGCCGATGCCGCCATTGGCCGGTTCGGGCCCGGCGCCGTGCGCCTCTCCGCCCTCGCCGAAGAAGCCGAACGGGTCGGCGTACTCGCCGCGCCAGAAGGCGCGCGCGTGCTCAGCCGTCGGTACGCCGTTGCCGAGCGGCCAGGAAGGCCGGCGCCAGACCGTGTCGGCGCGGCGGTCGGCCTCGACCTCGGCGTCGGTCATGCCGGCGAAATAGTTCCAGTTCTTGTTGTACTCGCGCGCGTGCTCCAGGCAGAACCAGCGGTAGCTCTTCATGTCGTCGCGCGAGCGCGGCGCACGGTGTTCGCCGGCGCAGTCGCAATCCGGCCACTCGCAAAGCTGCTCGGGCGGCTCGGGGCGCTTGCCCGTGCCCGCCTTGAGGCGTTCGAAAATCGGCGTATGCAGCTTTTCGGCCATGGCTCAAATATGAGCCGAAGCGATTTTGCAGGCAAGTTAGGAACGGCCTTGAATACGCTCATGGATCGCCGCGACGGTGGCGAATCCCATGGCGTTTAGGCGCAATCCAAGTTTGCGCGGGTCAGCGCCCGGCGCTCCTCTACGAAGGGATCGTTGAAAGTCCAGCGGGGCAATGTGAGGATGCGATCGAGACCGGCGAATACGCGGGCGATCTCTTCACTTTTTTCCGGCGACACTTCACGGAGCGCCATCGTGAATGCCTGACCGAAACCCTTAAAGCCGTTGGCATTCACCTCGCAAAGATGAAGCTGGTTCCAGTCGATATCGAACTTCGGATTACGATAGAGCACCGCCGCTGTCTCCATCGCCCTGAATGTCCCTATTCGTTTAGATTCCACGAGCTTGGCTGCGGCCGGGCCGCAATAATCACGCATGACGCTCCGGCATTCGCCGAGATGGGGCGTATGCACCTGGATGTATTCCAGTGATGCCAGCAATTCCGGCCGGTCAGCAGTCTCCCGCCAGCCGCTCGGCAAGATGAAGGACGACAGGGTGGTCAGAAAAATTTCCGCGCGCAGCTAATCGATCCCCGGCGGCTGCCGTTCGCTCACTAGGTCGCGGATGGCATCGGCGGGAATCGTCTCGCGAAAGTAGCTGAGTTCGAGATGGCTCCAATGGGGCTGGTCCGACACGCCCTGTAAGACGCTACGGTGCCGATAGAGCGCTTGGCCAAGGCAGGTTTCTCCAAAGCGCGCCCGTTCCGCGGCGGCGCCCTTCAATTCGGCCCTGGATACCCGATCGGTCGCCTGAATCGTCCGGGCAACGATCACGAGGCGTTCATCCGGCTCGATCCGGACCAAGTTCAGGCCGCGAGAAACATTGCCTTCGTCCGCCTTCGGCATCCGCTCAGTCGCCGTCGGTACCGGTGTAGAACTGCGGCCAGCGTTTCTTGACGATGGGGCCCGTCGGGTCGTAGGCAACGCAGGTGCCGAGCACGGCCGGTTTCTTGGTCACCGGTTGGCTGGCGTTCTTGCGCATGCGGACCGGGATGATGGTCTGGTAGGCGGCCTGGGCGAGCGGCCCCATGACCAAGTCGCGGATATGGGTGCAGCTCTTGGTGCGGCCGAGCGCCTCGGCGACGGCGTTGCGCCAGCCGGGCCCGATCTTGAGGCCCTTGAGCCCCTCGACTGGCGGCGCGCCAGTGGTGCAGATGCCGAAGGGGGAGCCGAGCGTTTCGGCCTCGGCCGCCTGCACCTCCATTTGGTCGTCCAAGGTGACGCGCACGATCATGTGGTGGATATGCTCGCCGGCATTGATGCCGCCACGGTGTTCGTTGTCGAACGAGTAGGTCTTGGTGTCGGTGATCTCGCCCTCGATGTCCCACAGCCCGTCGGCGCGCTGGTAGCCCTGGCAGGTGATCTTACGGGTGTGGATGTGCTGGCGGGGGGCGGGTTTGGAGAGCGGCATGGCGTCGATTCCCGGTTGCAGTTCGGATTTGGGCGCGGTCGCCGGCGCCGGGGGACGGAATATCGGAGAAATTCATTCCTGCCAACTGGGGCGTGGCCTGTCAAACATCCAACACGCGCGCTTCGGCAGGCGATTATGGTAAGCCATTGACTCGTTACCTAACAAATGTTAGTTAGATATCCGATTTTCACCGGATTTCCTCGGAACCCATGCCTGAAGCCGCCCGCCAATTGGAAGCCAGCAAGCCCGATCAGGGGCCGCAGCGCCGCGACAACCGTCGGCCGCTGGTGCTCGATGCGGCGGCGCATTACTTCCGCGAACAGGGCTACGCCGCTGCCTCGATGCGTGACATCGCCGCCGAGGCCGGCATGAAGGCCGGCTCCATGTATTACTATTTCCCGTCCAAGGCGGATCTCCTGATCGCCGTGCACGAGGAGGGCATCCGCCGCATTTCCGACGCCGTCGCCGATGCCGTCGCGGCCGCCGACGGCCCCTGGGTGAAACTGCGCGCCGCCATGACGGCGCATCTCTCGGTGCTGCTCGATGGCGGCGATTACGCCTGCGTCGTCATCCGCGAACTGCCGGCCGACCTGGCCGGCGAGGAAGGCGAGGTGCGCCGCCGCTTGGTGCCGCTCCGCGACGCCTACGAGGCGCGCTTCCAGAAACTGTTCGACGACCTGCCGCTCCGCGCCGGCGCCTCCAAGCGCCATCTCCGGCTGATGGTGCTGGGCGCGCTCAATTGGTCGCAGACCTGGTACCGGCCGGGCGGCGACACGCCCGCCGAAATCGCCGATGCTTTTCTGAACCTGCTGCGGCCAATGGCTGAACCCGTGGCCGCCGCCGCAGCTTTAGGAAACTTGCCATGAACGCACTCGAAACCGCCCAACACGGCGCTTCCGAACAGACAGCCCGGGCGCTCGCCCAGCGCCTCGGCCGCCCGCCCCGGGTCCTGGTCACCAAGATCGGCCTCGACGGCCATGATCGCGGTTCCAGGCTGGTCGCCGGGTTCCTGCGCGATGCCGGCATGGAGGTCATCTACACCGCGCCCTGGCAGGCCATCGAGACGGTGGTCAACCAGGCCATGGAAGAAGACGTTGACGCCATCGGCGTAAGCTCGCTCGCCACCGACCACCTGCTGATGCCGAAACTGATGGACGCCATGCGGAACGCCGGTCTCGACGATGTCGTCGTGGTGCTCGGCGGCATCGTGCCCGACAACGAGGTGCCGCCGCTCTATGACGCCGGCATCGCGGCGGTGTTCCACCCGGGATCCTCGCGCGACGAGATCGTCGCCAAGCTCTCCGAACTGATCGCTGAAAAGCGCGCTGACTGATACTAGGGAGACAGACAATGGCCAATAACGACAATTCCGGTTTCGACGGCGCCAAGGCGCGTTGGCAAGGTGAATACGACGCCTCGCTGCCGGGCGACCCGACCCGCAAGAACCGCTCCGGCATTGAGATCAAGCCGCTCTACACACCCGACGACTGGTCGGGCGAGCGCTACATGGAAGATCTCGGCTTCCCCGGCCAGGAGCCGTGGACCCGCGGCATCTACCCGACCATGCACCGCGGCCGCACCTGGACCCAGCGCCAGCTCA
>JAYNJY010000219.1:0-5068 GCA_038110665.1 Rhodospirillaceae bacterium
GGTCAGGTGCGCCAGGCTCGGCGCCAGTTCGTCCTCCAGCGCGGTGATGATGCGCGCAGCCTTGGAGAGCGCGTTGACGCCGAGCCACGGCCGGCCGCCGTGCGCGGAGCGGCCGTTGACCTCGATCTCGAGCCAGAGCGCACCGCGGTGCGCGACGCGCACGGCATCGCCGGTCGGCTCGCAAACCACCGCCATGTCGGCCTTGACCAGCCCTTCGCGGACCAGAAAGCCGGTGCCCATGTGCCCGCCCGAAACCTCGTCGGCGACGGCGGTAACGACGATGTCGCCGGCCATGCGCCGTCCGCCCCGGCAGATCGTCACCGAGACCATCGAGGACAACACCACCGCGATCATGGCCGCCAAGCCCGCCTTCATGTCCATGGCGCCCTGGCCGTAGAGCCGGCGGCCCTCGACGGTGGCGGCGAAGGGATCGCGGGTCCAGCGGCTGCCCGGCGGCTGCACGTCCATGTGGCCGTTGAACAGCAGCGTCGGGCCGCCGCCGGTGCCGGCGAGCCGCGCAATCACGTTAGGCCGGCCGGGCGCCGACTCGACGATCCGCGTGTCGAAACCGAGCGCGCCCAGGCGCGCCGCGATCAGCGCCGCGACCGGACCTTCGTTGCCGGGCGGATTGACCGACGGCACGCGGACTAAATCGGCGAGAAAGGCGGCAAGCCCGTTCTCCTCGATGGCAGGCAGGGCGATCCGGTCCATCACGGAATATCAGCGCAAATCGATCTCGTTGTCGAACGAATGATCGGAATGTCGGCCATGCGCGCAGACCATTCTCGATATGCAAAAACGTACGATTCTTTTTTCCCTCATAGTTTGTCGCATGCGCGTTCGGCGCATGCGCTGAGCGCGATAAAAGATTCGACCGAAAAATAAAAATATGACCATTATTGATCAACAGGTCGGATTAATCGGCCCGGCACTTCAGGCATCCGATCGCACTTTAATACGGAGACCAAGTCAGATTCGAAATGGAGAAATCCCGCCGGGCAGCAAAGGGGAGGATCAATAACATGCTCAGAAAAATAACGTTTTTTGTCGCCGCCGCGCTCGTCGTCTCGCTCGGCGCCGGTTCGGCCGAAGCCCAGAAGAAGGGCGGCGTTCTCAAGTTCGCGACCCCGAGCGTCAGGCCAGGCCTCGACCCCGCGCACACGCGGACGGGCGACGCCTACATGCTCACCGGCATGATCTTCAGCAACTTGACCCGCATCGATCACGAGCTGAAGCCGCAGCCGCAGTTGGCGTCGAGCTGGGGCACCAACGCCGACAGTTCCGAGTGGACCTTCCACCTCGTCAAGAACGCCAAGTTCACTAACGGCCGTGCGGTGACCGCCGACGACGTCAAGTTCACCATCGACCGCGTGCTCGATCCCAAGACCGGCAGCCGCGGCGCAAAGGCGATCGGCCCGATCAAGGAAGTGGTGGTCAAGGATCCGCACACGGTGGTGTTCAAGCTCGCCGGCCCCTACGCCGACTTGGCGCTTCAGCTCGGTAACACCTTCGCGCGCATCGTCGCCAAGGAGAACGTGCCCGACATCGGCACCAAGCCGGTCGGCAGCGGTCCGTTCATTCTCAAGGAATACGTGCCGGGCAACAAGGCGGTACTGGTGCGCAACCCGGATTACTTCGAGAAGGGCCTGCCCTACCTCGATGAAGTCCATCAGATCTACATCAAGGAATACGCCGCCCAGGTTTCGGCGCTCAAGACCGGCGAAATCGACGTCATGTACTTCGCCCCGGCCGAGATCATCCCGGACCTGAAGAAGGAGCCCAAGATCGACGTCAAGGTCGTCTCGGCGCCGTCGTTCCAGCCCTTGATCATGTGGGTCACGGAAAAGCCGTTCAACGACGTCCGCGTCCGCCAGGCGCTGCGCTTCGCGGTCGACCGTCAGGCGATGATGGAAGCCTCGACCGGCGGCCTTGGCGTGCTCGGCAACGACACCCCCGTGAGCCCGTCGAACCCCTACTACAACAAGGCGCTGCCGCAGCGTAAGCGGGACGTGGCCAAGGCCAAGAAACTGCTCGCCGAGGCCGGCTTCCCGAAGGGCGTCGACATCACGCTCTATACCTCGACCCAGCGTCCCGGCCTGGAGCCGGCCGCCCTGGTCGCACAGCAGTCGGTCGCCGATGCGGGCTTCCGCGTCAAGATCGAGAGCGTCGACATCGCGCGGCTCTACAAGGACGTGATCCCGAAACCGAAGCCGTTCGCGATCTCGCACAACAACTGGTTCGGCCGTCCGACCGTCGACGAGAGCCTGTCGCCGTTCTACTTCACCGGCAGCCACTGGAACTACACCAAGTACTCGACGCCGGAAGTCGACAAGCTGCTCGACCAGGCGCGGGCGAAGACCGACTTCGCCGAACGCAAGAAGCTCTACGACAAGGTGCAGGAGATCCTCTACAACGAGGGCCCGGACGTGGTCGCCTACTTCAAGAACTACGTCTCTGCCGTACGCAAGGAGGTCAAGAACTACAAGCTGATCCCCGTGCAGTACGTCGACCTGCGTGACACCTGGGTCGAACGCTAAACGGCGCAATCGCCGCCGGGCCGGCCTCCGATGAGGCCGACCCGGGCGGTCGTTCGCTCGAGGTTAGCGACGGATGCTGAATTTCTTTCTTCGCCGCGTCGGCATGCTGGCCCTGACGCTGTTCGGCATCACCATACTGATCTTCCTGATCGTTCAGGTGCTTCCGGGCGACGCCGCCGACGCCATTCTCGAGGCCTGGGTCTATACCAAGGGCGGCGCCCAGGACATGCTGCGCGCCCGGCTCGGCCTCGACAAGCCGCTGCACGAGCAATACTTCAACTGGTTGTGGGGGATCCTTCGCGGCGATCTCGGCCGTAGCCTCTCCATCGACGCGCCGATCGCGCCGATCCTGCTGGAGCGGCTCGGCTATTCGCTGCGCCTTGCCATTCCGGCGCTGGTGCTGTCGGTCTCGATCAGCCTGATCCTCGGCGTCATCGCCGCACTCAGGCCGAACGGTATCGTCGACACCGCCATCACCGTCGTCACCCTGACCGGCGTCTCGGTGCCGGCCTTCGTTTCGGGCTCGGTTTGCATCCTGGTGTTCGCCGCTTGGCTGCAGTGGCTGCCGTCGACCAGTTCGCTGACCGAAGGCGAGGGTTTCTTCCACTGGGCCTACGTGCTCGCCATGCCGGTCGCCGTACTGACCCTGGAAGCGCTCGCCCACATCACCCGTATCACCCGCTCCTCGATGATCGAGGTGCTGAAGACCCCCTACGTGCGCACGGCCAGGCTCAAGGGCCTGCCGCGCCACATGGTGATCTACAAGCACGCGCTCCGGAACGCCATGCTGCCGACGGTCACCGTCATCGCCTTCAACATCGGCTGGATGCTGGGCGGGGTCGTTTTGGTCGAGCAGGTGTTCAGCTATCCCGGCCTTGGCAGCCTGGTGTTGTTCTCGATCGAGCAGCGGGACACGCCCCTGTTGCAGGCGAGCATGTTCTTCGTCGCCGCCGGCTACTGCGCCGCCAACCTGCTCGCCGACATCTGTTATGCGCTGCTCGATCCGCGCATACGGTATTCGTGAGGGGGCGCGGCATGCCAGGACCATCCGACGTCAGCGAAGCCCTGATCGACAACGCCGACCAGGTCGAAATCCAACAGACCACCGTGAAGCCGCCGCGCCGGGTGCCGACCAGCCTGGTCGTCGGCGGCATCATCGTCGGCGTCTTCCTGATCCTCGCCGTGATCGGGCCGCACATCACGCCCTATCCGTTCGACAAGTTCCACTTCGCCAACCGTCTGGCGCCGCCGTCGGCGGACTTCTGGTGGGGCACCGACCGTTACGGCCGCGACATCTTCAGCCGGGTCATCCACGGCACCCGCCTGACCGTACTGATGGCCGGTTCCGGCACCCTGATCGGCGTCGCCTTCGGGCTTCTGATCGGACTCTTCAGCGGCTACGTCGGCGGCTGGATCGACGAAATCCTGATGCGCATCACCGACATCGCCATGTCGTTCCCAGGCCTGCTGCTGGCCATGCTGGTGGTCGCGGCGCTCGGCTCGAACGAGATCAACGCCCTGCTCAGTATCGCCATCGTGTTCGTGCCCAAGGTCGCCCGCGTGGTCAGGAGCGCCACGCTCGGCCTCAGACACGTGCAGTTCGTCGAGGCGGCACAGGTGCGCGGCGAGAGCAACGCCTACATCATCTTCCGTGAAATCCTGCCCAACGTGTGGCCGCCGGTCATCGTCGAGACCTGCATCCGGCTGAGCTACGCCGTGCTGCTGGTGGTTTCGCTCAGCTACCTCGGCCTCGGCGCGCAACCGCCGGCGCCCGACTGGGGCCTGATGATCGCCAAGGAGCGTGCCTTCCTGGTGTCCGGGCCCTGGGTGGTGCTGGCGCCGGCGTCGGCGATCGTTCTCCTGATCATCGGCGTCAACCTGTTCGGCGACGGCATGCGCGAGTGGGTCGCCGCCAGGAAGACCGCCGATGAATGAAACCGCGACCACGACGCCGCTGGGCACGGGCCCGAAGGCGGCCGGCAAGCCGGTCCTGACCGTCCGCGACCTGCACATCTCCTATTTCGCGCGCGGCAAAGAGATCAAGGCGGTGCGCGGCGTCGACCTCACGGTGCGCGCCGGCGAGACGCTGGCGCTGGTCGGCGAGAGCGGTTCGGGCAAGAGCTCGGTGGCGTTTTCCGCCATGCGCGGGCTCGACGCTGCCGGCCGCGTGATGAAGGGTTCGATCCGCTTCCACGACACCGACGTGCTGACCTTAAGCCAGCGCGAACTGCGCCGGGTGCAGGGCGCGCGCATCGCCATGGTCTACCAGGATCCGCAGACGGCACTCAACCCGGCGTTCCGCATCGGCGACCAGATCGCCGAGGTGGTGCGCGAGCACACCGAACTCACCGGCAGCGCAGTGCGTGAACGCGTCGTCGGCCTGCTCGGCGAGGTCAACCTGCCGGACCCGGCCGGCGTCTACATGCGCTATCCGCACGAGCTGTCTGGCGGCCAGCAACAACGCGTGCTCATCGCCATGGCCTTCGCCTGCAACCCCGAACTGCTGATCATGGACGAGCCGACCACCGGCC
>JAYNJY010000220.1:0-5067 GCA_038110665.1 Rhodospirillaceae bacterium
GACGTCTGCCTCTCGGGTGGCATGGCGACCGCCTTCGGCTGCACCATTTCTGGTCCGGTGCCGCTGCCCGACGTCATGCGTGTCGCCGAGGGGCTCTTGGCGCGCGGCGCCGACCGGCTTTCGGTCGCCGACACGGTCGGCTACGCCAACCCGAAACAGGTCAGCGAGCTGTTCAAGGAGCTCTACCGCACGGTCGGCAAGGACGTCGCCGTCGGCGCGCATTTCCACGACACGCGCGGGCTCGGCCTGGCTAACGCCTTCGCCGCAC
This sequence comes from Rhodospirillaceae bacterium, assembly GCA_038110665.1. Classification (GTDB taxonomy): domain Bacteria; phylum Pseudomonadota; class Alphaproteobacteria; order Rhodospirillales; family Casp-alpha2; genus TMED8. The sequence continues at coordinate 269 of JAYNJY010000220.1, forward strand.
TCGATGCCGGCGTGCGCGAGCTGGATGCCTCGCTCGGCGGTCTTGGCGGCTGCCCCTACGCGCCGGGTGCGAGCGGCAACATCGTCACCGAGGACCTGGTTTTCATGCTCGAATCCATGGGGATGCGGACCGGTGTCGATCTCGACAAGCTGATGCTCGCGCGCGAGATCATGGAGAAGCAATTGAAGGGCGAACCGACCCACGGTACCTTCGCCAAGGCCGGGCTGCCGCTCGGCTTCAAGTACGCCGCCGCGGCCTGAACGACCCAATAACGCGAATACCGAATAGAGGACCTAAGACCATGACCGATGCCGTGCCGATGATGGCGCTGGAAGACGACTATCTGGAAATCCGCGAGCAGGTGGCTAAGCTCTGCGCGGAGTTTCCCGGCGAATACTGGCGCAACCTGGAAAAGCAGCCGCCGTCGGGCAGCTATCCGACCGAGTTCATCGATGCGCTGACCTCGGCCGGCTACTTGGCCGCGTTGATCCCCGAGGAATACGGCGGCGCCGGGCTGCCGGTGCGCGGCGGCGCGGTGATCCTGGAAACCATCAACCGGATGGGCTGCTCGGCCGCCGCCGGCCACGCCCAGATGTACACCATGGGCACGGTGCTCCGGCACGGCTCGAAGGAGCAGAAGGACTACTTCCTGCCCAAGATCGCATCGGGCGAACTCCGCCTGCAGGCCTTCGGCGTGACCGAGCCGACGACCGGCTCCGACACCACCCAGATCAAGACCCGCGCCGACAAGCAGGGCAACGGCTACGTCGTCAACGGCCAGAAGGTGTGGACCAGCCGCGCCGCACATTCCGACCTGATGCTGCTGCTGGCGCGCACCACGCCGGCCGACAAGGTCACCAAGCGCACCGACGGCATCTCGACCTTCCTGATCGACCTGCGCGAGGCGCAGAAGATGGGCTGCACGATCACGCCCATCGACGCCATGATCAACCACAACACCACGGAAGTGTTCTTCGACAACGTGCCGATCCCGGGCGATAGCTTGATCGGCGAGGAGGGCAAGGGCTTCCGCTACATCCTCGACGGCATGAACGCCGAACGCTGCCTGACGGCGTCCGAATCGATCGGTTCCGGGCGATACTTCGTCGAGAAATCGGTCAAGTACGCCTCCGAGCGCGTCGTCTTCGGCCGGCCCATCGGCCAGAACCAGGGCATCCAGTTCCCGATCGCGCGCACACACGCCGAGTTGGAGGCGGCGGAACTGATGGTCCGGAAGGCGACGGCATTGTTCGATGCCGGCAAGCCTTGCGGCGGCGAAGCCAACATGGCGCGCATGCTCGCCTCCGAGGCGGCGTGGAACTGTGGCGAGGCCTGCATGTCGACTTACGGCGGTTTCGCCTTCGCGCGCGAATACGACATCGAGCGCAAGTGGCGCGAGACGCGGCTCGCGCGCACCGCGCCGATTTCGACCAACCTGATCCTGAGCTACATTGGCCAACACATCCTCGGCATGCCGAGGTCCTACTGAGTTAGAGGAGCGCCCGTCATGTACGTATCCGAACGCCTGGCCGAGTGGGGTTCGCAAGTCGCCGACACGCACACGCCCGCCGCCTACCAAGCCGCCGGCCATGCCGTCATGGACGTGGTCGGCTGCATGATCGCGGGCGCCGGCGACAACGGTGCTGCCAGCGTGCGCGCCGCGCTCGAACATCTGGGCGGCGCCGAGGGCGCCGCCGTGGTCTGCGGCAGGCTGGCCAAGACGAGCGCGCCGCAGGCGGCGCTGGCCAACGGCATGGCCGCCCACTCGCTCGATTTCGACGACACCTTCCTCGAAGCCATCACCCATGCTTCCGCCGCGCTGGTGCCAGCGCTGTTCGCGCTCGGCGACGAGATCGATGCGAGCGGCAAGGCGATCCTCGACGCCTACATCGTCGGGCTCGAACTGCATGGCGCCTTGGGCTTGGCGCTCAACCGGACGCATTACGAGGCCGGCTGGCACGCCACCGCGACGCTCGGCGTCATCGGCACCGCCGGCGCCTGCGCGCGCTTACTCAAGCTCGACAAGGAACGCTTCGCCCACGCGCTCAACCTGGCGGTCTCCTATGCCGCCGGCACCAAGGTGCAATTCGGCTCGATGGCAAAGCCGCTGCACGCCGGACTCGCCGCAAAGCACGCCATCGAGGCGGCGCGCCTCGCCGAGGCCGGGGTCGAGGGCCGAGCCAACGCCCTCGAAGGACCGATGGGACTGTTAGAGCTTTACGCCGGTGACAAGGCGCCGGGCTGGGAGGCCGGGCTGGCGACGTTGGGCGCGCCGCTCGCCATCGAACGCCAGGGCCTCACGGTCAAGCGCTTCCCCTGCTGCGCGGCGACGCACCGCGCGCTCGACTGCGTGCTCGACTTGATGGGCGAGCACGGCTTCGGCGCCGCCGACGTCGCCAAGGTCGATGTCCGCGTACGGCAGGGCCACATCCAGAACCTGCGTTACCTCAAGCCTGAGAGCGAGTTTGAGGCGCGCTTCTCCATGCAGTACTGCGTCGCCATGGCATTGAAGGCCGGCACCGTGGGCTTGGGCGACTTCACGCCGGCGGCGGTCAAGCGGCCGGAGATCAGGGCATTGTTCCCGCTGGTCGAGATGGGCCGTCACGGACCGGAGTTCGACGAGGGCTCGGAGGCCGACCCGACTCCGTCGATCGTCACGATTTCGTTGAAGGACGGCCGCAGCTTCGAAGCCCGCCAGGCGACCCCGAAGGGCGACGCCGCCAACCCGCTGAACGACGCCGAGCGCCTCGCCAAGTTCGAGGACTGCTGCCGCGGGTTCCTGGCGGCCGGCGACATCGTCAGACTCAAGGATGCCATCGAGGGCATGGCCGGGCTTTCTCGAATTGGGGAGTGTACGCGGCTGCTGCGCTTCGAGGCCGGCTCGGACGCCGGCGAACGCTTCGAGCGTCGCGCTTAAATTCACGGAACAAAAAAAATCGCCGGGGTCCGTATCGGACCCCGGCGATCCTGGTTTGGCGATCAGCCCCAGATGTCGGTGCTGATGGAACGGTACCAGCCGTCGGCATAGAGCGCCTCCTGCTGATGGAATTCATCGCTCGAACCGGACGGGCTCAATCCGCCGGCGCCCTTGACGGCGACGATCTTGCCGTCCTTGACGTTGTAGACCGCGGCCACCGAGATGCCGTAGTCGGGCCCCACCAAGCTGTAGCAGGTGTTGACGAACTTCGGCGTGCCCGGGGTCTCACCCTTGAGCATGGCGGCGACGGCGGCGGCGGTGACCTTCGCCTGGGTCGAGGCCGAGAAGCCCGACTTCGGCATCGGTGACGCGATCGAGGAGTCGCCGATGATATGGACCCCCCTTTGGATGGTCGATTCGAAGGTGCGCTGGTCGACCGGACACCAACCGGTCTTGTCGGTCAGGCCCGAGTTGGCGGCGATGGCCGCCGCTTTCTGCGCCGGGATCAGGTTGACGACGTCGCCCTTGTATTCGCCGAAGTCGGTGTAGAGCGTCTTCTTGGCGGCGTCGATGCGGCGCACGACACCGTCGTTGTCGACGTTCTTGTACTCGATCATGCCCGGATAGAGCTTGGCCCAGCCTTCCTTGAACAGGCCCTGCTTGGAGAACGACTTCTTCGGGTCGAGCACGAGGATCTTGGACTTCGGCTTGTTCGTCTTGAAGAAGTTGGCGACCAGGCTGATGCGTTCGCCCGGCCCCGGCGGGCAGCGGAACGGATTGGGCGGCGCGACCATGACGAAGACGCCGCCGTCCGGCATCGCCTGCAACTGGTTCTTGAGCAGCAGCGTCTGCAGCCCGGCCTTCCAGGCGTGCGGGATCAGGTTGGTGATCTCGTCGGTCGAGCCCTCGACGGCACCCCAGCGGAAGTCAATGCCCGGCGACACGATGCAGCGGTCGAAGGCGAGCGTGCCGCCCTGCTGCAGCCGGACCTGGCGCTTGGCGCCGTCGACGTTGACGGCCATGTCGTGCACCACCTTGATGCCGCTGGCCTTCAGTGCGTCGTAATTGTGGGTGATGAACGAGATCGGGTTGAGGCCGCCGATCACCGTGTTGGAGTAGGGGCAGGTGATGAACTGCGTGCTCGGCTCGACCAGGGTGACGTCGATGCTCTTGTCGAAGCGCTTCAGGTATTTGGCCGCGGTGGCGCCGCCGAAGCCGCCGCCGATGATGACGACCTTCGCGCCGGCGGCATGAAGGATACCGGGCGCGGCCAGGCCGACTGCCGCGGCGCCGCCGAGGATGCGGTTGAAAGTACGTCTCGAAATGTTGCTCATGGCCGCCTCCCTCAGTTCGGATTCTTGGCGAAGTATTCGGACAACGCCTTGATCTCGGCATCGTCGAAACCCTTGGCGATGCGCATCATGACGGTCGAGTCCTTCTTGCCGTCGCGGAACGCCTTGAGCGCGATCTCGATCAACTTGGCCGGCTTGCCGTTGAGCGACGGCATGGCGCCGGCGCTATGGCCGTCGGTGCCGTGACACGAGAAGCAGGTGTTGGCGAGAATAACCGACGACGGCGTGTCGGCGGCGGCGGTGCCCGGCATGGCGCCGGAAGATAGAATGAAGCCGAGCGATGCGGCGGCCAGCAACATTTTCGTACTGTTTCGCATTTGGTCCTCCCATGTATGGCCGTGCCTTCGGCCGTTCCCTGTCTTAGGCAATGACTTTCGGCCAAGTGGAAAATTTATTCAACACAAAAAGATTGTACATTTTGGTACACTCGGTCCAAAAGTTGTTTTCGGCACATGACGCGGCCACGTTTTCCGAGGTAGCCCGCGCCACCGCTCTTTGTTAGCATTTCCCGATGACCTGCCCCCACGAAC
>JAYNJY010000221.1:0-5062 GCA_038110665.1 Rhodospirillaceae bacterium
CCGCCGACGGCAAGGTCGAGATCGCCGTCGGCACCGAATCGCAGGGCCAGGGCCACGAGACGTCCCTCACCCAGATCGCGGCCGGAAAGCTCGGCCTCCCACCCTCGGTGTTCCGCTACGTTCAGGCCGACACGGCGGCAACCCGCATGGGTCACGGCCATGGCGGCGCACGAACCATGCACATGGGCGGCGGCGCGCTGGCGCGTGCCCTCGACGCCGTCCTGGCCAAGGCGGCCCCGCTGGCCGCAGAACTACTGCAGGCCGAAGCCGGGGACGTGACGTTCGAGGCAGGGCGCTTCCATGCGGCGTCGAGCGGCCAATCGGTGGCACTGCTGGAGGTGGCGCGCGCCGCCCGCGAGCGCGACGTGGCCGGCCAAGGGCTCGACAGCTTCGTCCACGTCATGGACGCGCCTTTCACCTTCCCCAACGGCTGCCATGCCGCGGAAGTCGTCGTCGACCCGGACACCGGCGGGGTCGAGTTACTGCACTACACCATCTGCGACGACTATGGCCAGTTGATCAATCCCAAGCTCACGGAAGGCCAGGTCGTCGGCGGCGTCGCCCAAGGCATTGGCCAGGCGCTCGGCGAACTCGTGCTTTACGACAGCGGCACCGGCCAGTTGCTGACCGGCTCGCTGATGGATTACCTGGTGCCGCGCACCGGGTTGATGCCGGAATTCCGGGTTCAGCTCGAAGGCGCACCGACCGCCGCCAATCCCTTGGGCGTCAAGGGTTCGGGCCAGGCCGGCGCCATCGCCGGCGCGCAGACCGTGGTCAACGCGGTGCTCGACGCGCTGGCGCCGCTCGGTGTCGATCATCTCGACATGCCGCTGACGGCCGAGAAGATTTGGCGGGCAATAGCGGTTGCGCGCCAGGACACGCGGGCGTAGGTTTTCAGGCGTTTTCTGCCCCACCCGAACCGCCGAAGGACTTAAGACCATGGCATTCGTCGCCGACCGCCTCAGCGCCGTGAAACCCTCCGCCACCATCGCCGTCACCCAGAAGGCCCGCGACCTGACCGCGGCCGGACGCAACGTCATCAGCCTCGGCGCCGGCGAACCCGATTTCGACACGCCTGCCCACATCATCGAGGCGGCGAAAAAGGCATTGGACGACGGTTTCACCCGCTATACGGCGACCAACGGCCTGCCTGAACTTCAGGAAGCCATCGCCGCCAAGTTCAAGCGCGAGAACGGCCTCGACTACAAGCCTTCGCAGATTCACGTTTCTTGTGGCGGCAAGCCGGTGATCTTCAACGCCTTCATGGCGACGATCAATCCCGGCGACGAGATCATCATTCCCGCCCCCTATTGGGTCAGCTATCCCGACATGGCGGCGATGTTCGGCGGCGTGCCCGTGTTCGTCGACTGCCCGGCCGAGAGCGGCTTCAAGATGACGGCGGCGAAGCTGGAGGCGGCAATCACGCCAAAGACCAAGTGGCTTTTGCTGAATTCGCCCTCCAACCCGTCGGGCGCCGCCTATTCCGAAGCCGACCTGAAGGCGCTGGCAGGTGTCCTGCTCAAGCATCCGCAGGTCTGGACGCTGACCGACGACATCTACGAGCACATCATCTACGACGATTTCCAGTTCAAGACGTTGGCTCAGGTCGAACCGGCGCTCAAGGAACGCACGCTGACCATGAACGGCATGTCCAAGGCCTACTGCATGACCGGCTGGCGCGTCGGTTTCGGTGCCGGGCCGGACGAATTGATCAAGGCCATGACCAAGGTGCAGTCGCAGTCGATCTCGCACACGGCGGCCGTCTCCCAGGTTGCCTCGATCGCCGCGCTCAACGGTCCCAAGGATTTCATCCCGAAGCACAACAAGGTGTTCAAGGAACGCCGCGACCTGGTGGTCAGCATGCTGAACCAGGCGCATGGCCTGCACTGCCCGACGCCGGAAGGTGCGTTCTACGTCTATCCGTCCTGCGCCGACGCCATCGGCAAGAAGACCGACCGGGGCAAGGTCATCGAGAACGACGAGGATTTCGTCACCGCGCTCTTGGAAGCCGAAGGGGTTGCCGTCGTACACGGGTCCGCGTTCGGGCTGGCGCCGCACTTCCGTATTTCCTACGCTTCGGCGACCGAACTCCTCGAGGACGCCTGTTCACGCATCCAGCGGTTCTGCGCGTCGCTGCGCTGAGGCGGCGGCCTCACTCCTTGGCGAAGGCGACGAGCGGATCGACCCAGGCGTTTTCCGGCTGGTAGAAGATCCGATGCCCGCCGCCTGCAGTTAACGTGAGATTCCGGTAGGGCGCGCCGGCCTTTTGCAAAACCTCATCGCAATGGCCGGTCTCATCGTCGCTTTGCTCCCACATGACCAGGAATCGACCCTTGATCGCCTGTGCACTCTTGTTCAGGAGCTTCCTATAGGCCTTGCGGAACCGTGTGCCCTCAAGGCCACAGGCGGCCAGAATACCGAACCGGATGCCGGGATCGCCGATGAAGCTTGCCGATAGCAAGGCAATAAAGCCGCCGCGCGAATGTCCGGCTACGGTGATGTTTGCGGCTAGCACGCCGGCAGAGATCAGCGCGCTCACTTGACCGGCGACGGTTCGCGCGTATGCGCCGATGTCGACTTTGCCCCGGGCCTCGCCGATAACCGTGAACCCCTTGCCGGCGAGTTCACGCAGAATGGCGTCGTAATTGTAATTGGTGTCGGAACCGCGCTCCTCGACGTAACGACCGTGCATGTAGAACAAATAGCGCGCCGCCGGGTCGGGATTTGCCGGCGGCTTCTCCAGCACTTCTCCGGCGACGGCGGAATGAACAAGAAGAATTAGGAAACACGTCACAAAAACCGGCCATGGTCGAAGCATGCCCGCCAACCCTCCGAAACCGCCGCGTCCCGGCGCGACCGTGTCCCATTATTGCATTTTCCTTGCATCGTTTTGAGTCTCCTTTACCCTTTTCTTCCAACTAGGCTAACGGACCGCGGTCAACGCGGCCGAAAAATCGGGAGGAGAAGATGAACAGCAAGGCGCCGTCCGGACCCCGCGTGGCCGCACTGGTGGGTCCTTACACCTGTGGCAAAACCTCTTTACTCGAAGCCATCCTTCACGTCGCCGGCACTGTCCCGCGCAAGGGAACGGCGCGCGACGGCAACATGGTCGGCGACGCCTCGGCGGAGGCCAAGGGCCGGCACATGTCGACCGACCTGAACGTCGCCAGTTGCGAGTACCTGGGCGAAAAATGGACCTTCCTTGATTGCCCGGGTTCGGTCGACCTGACCCAGGACCGCCTCAACGCCATGATGGTGGCGGACACCGTCGTTGTCGTCTGCGAGGCCGATCCCGACAAGGCGGTGACGGTGGCGCCAATCCTCAAGAGCCTCGAAGCCCACAACATTCCGCACGTCATTTTCATCAACAAGATGGACGTATCCTCTGGCAGCGTCCGTGGCACCCTTGAAGCCCTACAGAGCGTTTCGGGTCGACCGCTGGTGCTGCGCGAAATTCCGATCCGCGGCGCCGACGGCATCACCGGGCACAGCGACCTGGTCAGCGAACGCGCGTTCGAATGGCAACAGAACTCAACCTCGAAGCTGATCGAACTTCCCGAAGCGGTGAAGGACGATGAAGAACTGGCGCGGACGGAACTGCTCGAGTCCCTCGCCGACTTCGACGACCATCTGCTCGAAAGCCTGCTCGAGGACGTGGTTCCGCCTTCCGACGAAATCTATGCCGCCCTCGGCAAGGACCTGCGCGACGATTTGATCGTGCCCGTGTTCTTCGGCTCGGCCGAGCGCGATTCGGGCGTGACCCGCCTGCTGAAGGCGCTTCGCCATGAGGCGCCGGGCGTCAGCGCGCTCGCCGATCGCCTCGGCGTCGAGATCAAGGGCAACATGGCGCAGGTGTTCAAGACCGTGCACCTCGAGCACGTCGGCAAACTCAGCCTGGTACGCGTGCTTTCGGGCCAGATCAAGGACGGCATGACGCTCAATGAAAGCCGTGTCAGCGGCGTGAACTACGTGTTCGGCGCCAAACTCGAGAAAATGGCCGGCGCGGAAGCTGGCGATGTCGTCTCGCTCGGCCGCATGGAGGACGTGCTTACCGGCGATGTGCTGACGGAAGCGGGCGGCGTCAAGGCCGGCTGGCCGACACCCTTGAGCCCACTGTTCGCGCTCGCCATCCACGCCGAACGGCAGGGCGACGACGTCAGGCTCTCGGGCGCGCTGCATAAACTCACGGAAGAGGATCCGGCGCTTTCATACGGCCCCGATCCGGACACCGGCCAATTCCTGCTTTGGGGTCAGGGCGACATGCACCTGCACATCGCCCTCGACAAGATGCGAAACCGCTTCAACCTCAACCTGATCGCCGAGCGTCCGCAAGTGCCCTACAAGGAGACCATCCGCAAAGGCGTCTCCCAGCATGCGCGTCACAAAAAGCAATCCGGCGGACATGGCGAGTTCGGCGACGTACACATCGATATCAAACCATTGCCGCGTGGATCGGGCTTCCAGTTCGACGACACCATCACCGGCGGCGTGGTGCCCAAGCAGTACATCCCCGCGGTCGAGGCCGGCGTGAAGGAATTCATGTCGCGCGGTCCGCTCGGCTTCCCGGTCGTCGACGTTTCGGTGACGTTGACGGACGGCCAGTACCACACCGTCGACAGTTCCGACATGGCCTTCCGAAAGGCAGCACAACAAGCCATGCGCGAGGGCATGCCGGCTTGCGGTCCGGTGCTGTTGGAGCCGATCTTCAAGGTCACCATCGCACTGCCCAACACCTTTACATCGGGCATCCAGCGCCTGGTCAGCGGCCGGCGCGGCCAGATCCTCGGTTTCGACGCCAAGGACGGCTGGACCGGATGGGACGAAGTCAAGGTCCAGTTGCCGCAATCCGAAATGCACGACCTGATCATCGAACTGAGGTCGATGACGCTCGGCGTCGGCACGTTTGAGTGGACATTCAACCACCTCCAGGAGTTCTCCGGACGCGATGCCGACAATGTCATTCAGGAACGCGCCCAGGCGCACTGACGACATCTATCCCGCTCTGCAGAAGAAAAAGCCCCGGCCAAAAGGCCGGGGCGAGTTTAAACAGGGAGGCTTCACG
>JAYNJY010000222.1:0-3309 GCA_038110665.1 Rhodospirillaceae bacterium
GGCTTGTACGTGCCGATCTCGTTCTTCGGGCCGTACTCGCCTTCGGCCGGCTTTACCTTGACGGTCGCCAGCATGGCGCGGCCGTGCAACTGCTCGCTGTCGCTGACCGACATAACGCCGGTGGCGTGGCAGATTGCGGACAGGGTGCGCTCCGCGATCTCCTGCGCCTTGGCGTTCGGGTTCACCAGGTTAAGGCGATCCCACAGCTTCGCGCCCTTGCGCGGGCCGTCGATCACGTCCATTTCGATCTCGAGATACTGGCCGGTGTTGCTCTTGGTCGGCTTCATCGCCGACGCGACGATCATCACGGGATAGTCGGCGGGCTCGAGAAGTTCGAAATCGGTCTTGGGTGCGACGTTGGTCGCGTCGAAAGTGCCACCTAATTGTGCCATTGTTCAGGCTCCTATTGCGATTGTGTCACTGCTGCGGGGAAAAGAAGGGGACGGCGGCGGCGACGTTGTTCCACGCCTCCTGTGCCGTGGGTGCCGGGATCGCGTCCGGCATGCCATACCGATTCTTGGCGAGGAACGCCGGCCGCTCTTCCGTATGAAGGATGCGCTCGCCGGACCCGATGGCGCGGCGAACCTCCTTCTTGAATCCGACTTCGGATTTCGTCGTGGCGACGCGGTAGTTCGCGAACAGCACGATATCGCTATGCTCCTGCACCAGCGCGCTCGCGCCCTTGTGGAGCTTGATCTCGTAGCGGTCGTAAGGCTCGCTCTGCGGGCTGTCGAACCGGCGAATGTTCGTGTGCGCGATCTGGATGATCGTCATGCCGATCGTGTCGCGCAGGTAGTTGATGGCGTCGATATAGTCGCGCCACAGGTTCGTGGCTTCGACGTAGCCCTTGCCGTAGCCCGGATCCTCGATCGACTTCCAGCCGTTCGCCTGGCAAACGTGCTGCCAGATAAGCGGCTCGAGCCAGTCGAGCGAGTCCACGGCCAGCGTCTTGAACTCATGCGCCTCGGTCGCGAGCGACGCCAGCGCGTCGAGCACGTCCTGAAAGCTCTTGGCAAGCGGGAACGCCGGCACCTTGAGCGTGCCCAGCCCGTCCTCGGTCTGGATCACGACGGGCGCAGGCGCGGCGGCGGCAAAGCTGGTCTTGCCGATGCCGGACACGCCATAGATCAGGATGCGGGGCGGCTTGTCGATGCCGCCGTGCTGTAGGGATGCGAGTGAGATTGCCATGTTAGTTTGCCCTCTCGATCTTGACGCTGGCGGTTCCCGGCTTGACGGTGCGCGCCGGTTCGAACAGCACGCGGACCTCGCTGGGCCATGCGTTGAATTTCGTCTCGCTGACGCTGCGCTTCACGTCGATGTACTCGGCCGGGTCGCTGTTCCAGCTTCGCACGATGCCCTCGTTCGCGAGCAAATGCGCCTGATCCCATTCGACGGTCTTGGGAATCGTGACCTTGACCTTGAAGCCCTCGGCGTCGATCGTCTGCGATCCCATCGCGTTCTTGTCGATCGCGAACTTCTCGATCACGGCGGCGCGCACGGCCGCCTTGGCCTTCTTCGCGGTGGCTTCGATGCCGGCGATATCGTCCAGCAACATCGCAAGCTCTTCGACGGAAAGCGCGGCCGTGATCTGCTCGGGCGCGTCAACCGTCACTCGGTTCGTGTTCATGCTCACACTCTCTCTGTTGCGTTATACACAACATTTATATGATCGAACATGGTGAAAATGTCAACTGGTCATTTTCAGACTTGCGATTTATTTTCCGCGTCGCTATTTGTTGAGTGTTGGCAGGTAGCCGATTGCAGACAAAGGGAGGCCAAAATGGCAAAAATAGATAGAGCGTGGTTCCGCGATAAGCTCGCGGATAAGAACGAATCGCAGGCGGCGCTTGCCCGCTTTTTGGGAATTGATCCCTCAAATGTATCCCAGCTTTTGAACGGCCGGCGGCGCGTCCATATGGATTTAGCGGAAAAGATTGCCTCGTTCCTGGGCGTTGCGCCTTCGGAAGTGCTGCGCGCGTTCGGCGCCAAGGTGCCGGAACCTGCCGGCGCCGTCGTCAAGTTCCCATTGATCGGGCTGGTGACTCCCGAAATGGAAATCAGGGAAAACAGCCCGTGCGCCGAAGTAGAGGGGCACGCCGGGTTGCCGGCCGATGCCGTCGCGGTGCGCGCGCAAACGGCGGGCTCGTTCGCCGACTGGCTCGATGGCTGGCTCCTGTATTTTCGGCCGCGCGCCTGCGCGCCGCCGGAAGTCACGCGGCTGTGCGTCGCTGAATTGGCGGACGGGTCGCGCCGGGTCGGGAACCTGCGGCGCGGGTATCGGCCGGGCACATTCAACCTGGTGCTGGGGCCGGGCTCCATGATCGAGAATTTGCGGGTTATGAGCTCGAGCCCGGTGCTGTGGATTCGGCCTTAGCATCAAACTCCGCAAACCGCTCGGCCGCCTTGCGCTGCACAAGCTGCGGGTCCATGTCGGCGAGTTGACATATTGACAAAAAGTCAACGCCGCCGTCGCGGAACCACGCGCGCGCCTCGTCGCGCATGCGCGCTTTCTCGCGCAGGCTGCTGGCGCCGGGGCAAATCTCGATTCCATCTTCCATCGCGCGGCCGATGATCGCGAGCCCCAGGCTGCGGATCGCGCCCACGTCGTACTCGTCGGTGTCGAACGGCTCGGGCGGCGGCTGCATGTCGTCGGCGACTGCCGCTCGGCGATGCACGGTCTTGCGGCCGGTCACGTCGCCCATGCGGTGATTGCGGCAGTTCACGGCGTCCTTGGTGCGGCCGATCACCTTGCCGATATCGGCCGCGCTGGCGCCCTCGGCGTACATGCGGGCGCGCGTCGCCTCTTCCTCGGCGGTCCAGTATGCTTGCGGGCGCATTCAGGCGTCCTTGCCGAGCGCGGCGCGGGCTTCCTTCCGCCATACGTCCAGAACGGTCACGCTGTCGGCAGCCATATCGTCCGGGTCGTTATCGACCATTGTGCGGACTAGCCCTTCCAGCCGCGCCACCCGCGCCTCTAGCTTCTTGTTCGCATCAACGTAAAATGGCAGAACCTGGGCGGCGAGTTCCCTGTACGTCCGCCAATCGCGCTTGGAAACGACGCTAATCAGGCCGGCAATTTCTATGTCACTGTCGGGCCGCGCGCCGAAAATGGCGCGCGTGTATTCCGCTAATTTGTCGTGGTCAATCATCGCCTCACGCCTCCGCCGCGTTCATCAACCGGAGCAGGATTTGCGTCGCCTCGGCCGGCGGGATATGGCGCGGCGTGGTGCCTTCGCCGGGGCGCGGGACGCCGGCGGCGTAGAGGGCGGCACGGAGGGGGCGGTCGGTCATGGCGGGCTCCTACGGGTG
>JAYNJY010000222.1:3319-5036 GCA_038110665.1 Rhodospirillaceae bacterium
GCTTGGCAGCGCAGGGTTTCGGTTGACTGCCACGCCATTGCTTTAATAATCCTATCCATTTCCGTCTCCTAACATCGTTGCGATTTTGTCCACGGCCTCGGCAGGCGTAGCGGCGCGCAGCACGCGCACGTCAAACCCCGTCTCGGTGAGCGTTCGGTGTCTGTCCTTCTGCGCCTTCGATACCGTGCCGCGGTCGGTCTTAAGCTCCACCAGCAGCAGCCGGCCGCCCGGCAGGTACAGGCGCAAGTCAGGCTCGCCGGCGGTGAGTCCCATTGCCTGCGCGCGCCCAGGGTTGCGCTTGCCGGCGTTGAAGTCGGCCGCAAACACGGTGCCGCGGCGGCGTAGCTCGCGAACGATCGCCATTTGCAAATCGTCCTCGGTCCAGCGCACGGCGCCGTCGTCCCATCGGTGGCGGATCAGGTTGGACAAATTAAAACCCGTCCCACAGGTGCCCGACGAACGCGAGCACGGCCAGCGCGCCGCCGATAACGGCGATCCAGTCAAGCGGCGTCACTGTTCCGCCTCTTCGTTGTCGCCCCGCTCACACTCCGGGCAGTAGGCGCCCCGTTCCTCGTCGCGCTCGATCGGCTGGCCGTGGTCGGGGCAGTAGACGGGGCTGGTGCGGATCATCATCACTCGCCCCGTGCCTTGGCGATGGCGGCTGATATATAGTGATAGCTCGTCGTGCCCTCTTCGATATGGTTTAACGCTTCATCGCATGCCGCCAGCAGGTCGGGCGCGGCGGCGATGAGGTGGGCGTTGGCTTCTTTGGTCCCTTGCGTCGAGCGCATATGTGGGATGGGGCATACATGCGCAATCCCCGGCCCGCTTCCCTCACTGGCCGGGCAGTCCACGTATACGATCGGGTGTCCGTCCGCGCCGCGTCCTACATGCCACGGCCCAGGGGTGTGCTTGGTTGTCATTGGGTTACGCCTATCTCAGTCACACCCTCGCACGCCGCCAGTAGCTCGGGCGCGGCGGCTATGAGGCGGGCGAGCCTGTGCTGGTCCTCGAGCGGCAGGGCGGCGTTGATGATCGCAATAGGGTGGCCTGTGCGGCCTTCGACGTGAAGGGCGCCGAATGGGTTGGGAGGTCCGACGCGCCACGGGGCGTCGGTTTTGGGGTTAATCATCGGGTTAGTCCTCTTTGAAAATTCGCGCGGAGCGGTACGGGTGAAAAAGCCGGATCATCATGGGGTGGGCTCCTGGGTGCGCGCTTTTGTGCGTGTCATCGCGCGGCGCTCTGCCGCTTGTCGCCTGCCGGCGCGACTAGCGGGGGCGCTGCGCCCCTTCCGCCGCGGTGTCGCGGCCTCGCGGGCTTCCCACGCGGCGCGGTAGGCTGCGCGCGTCTCGGGGGTCGGGTTCTTCTTGACGGCTTCCCGCGCGCGGTCGAGTTCGGCTTCGAGCTTTTCCAGTTCAGTTGTCATTGGGTTACGCCTGTTCGCGCAGTGGGATGTTCAGCGAAGCCTTGATGGCGCGCAGGTCGGCCTCATAAACCTCTAGGGTGCGCAGCGTGGTAATGGTTTCTTTCGTCCCAACTTCCAGGTCGGACGCCAACCCGTTTAGGTGTGTCGCCAGCCTGCGGATTCTCGTTGCCGTGGTTTCCATCTTCCTCGCCTCCACCTTACTCGTCCACGCTGATTTGGTAGGTGCCATCTTCCCAACCCATTTCGCGGGCGGTTTCGACGGCGACCTTCTGCGCCTCGGCGGCGGTCTTG
>JAYNJY010000223.1:0-5010 GCA_038110665.1 Rhodospirillaceae bacterium
ATTCGATTCCGGCCCGGCCGAGGCCCGCGGTGAGCGCGGCCTCGGCGGCGGCCTCGGCCGGTTCGTGATGGCGGGTGAAATGGACGGCGGCGGCGCCGGTCTCGCGCGCCAGCGCGAGCACGGTTTCGGCGGCCGGGCCCCGGCGCAGGATCAGGCGGCTTTCGAGCCTGGCGAGGTCGGCGTCGAGGGCGGCAAGCGAGCCGGCGAGCCACCACCTGGCCGCGCCCCCCGGCGCCCACGGCCGTGCCGGCGGGTCGTCGAGGACGTAGAGCGGGATCACCGGGCGGCCGGTCTCCGCCGCCGCCTTGAGCGCGGGCTGGTCGGCGACGCGGAGGTCGCGCCGGAACCAGACGATGACGGGAGATTGGGCGTTCATGATGCTACGAGATAGGGCGCGCGGCGCCGATGTCGAGGATTATTTCGGCTTGAGTTCGAGATCGGCCCAGACGCCGATGTGGTCGGAGGCGTCCCAATGCGCCTCGGCCAGCAGGCCGGCGCGCCGGACCCGGATCAGGCCGGCGTCGACGAAGACGCGGTCGATCCGCTTGCCCGCCACCGGTTTGCCGTCCTCGCGGTAGGTCGGATGCGCCTTGAGCGCGGCGCCGCCGTCCTCGGCAACCTCGACCGCGTCGGCGAGGCGCTTTCGCACCGGCGCCAGGCGTTTCCATTTTGGTCGCGCGTTGAAATCGCCGAGCAGCACCAGCGGTCCGGCCACGCCGGCCAGGTTGGCCATGGTGGTGGCGCGGTTGGAGCCGTCCTTGATGTCCTTGTCGGCGTGGTTGTCGGCGATGGTGACGGTGCGCCCGGTGACCTCGACCCGGACCATGAGGTCACTCCGCGTGTTGCCCTCGCCGACGCTCACCGGCAGGCCCTGCGATGACAGGATCGGCTGCCGGCTGAGGACGGCGAGGCACCACCACTTGCCTTACTTAGGACCGTACCGGTGGTAGACGTGGTGCATGGCGAGCGCCGTGGCGATGGCCTCGGCCTAGGCCTCGCCGCGCACCTCCTGCAACGCCACGACGTCCGCATCGACCGAACGAATGGCGGCGACGACGGGGCCGAGGTCGACCTCGCGCTTGCGCTCCTTGTAGGGATGCAGCGCCGGGTCGAAGGCGCCGAGCCCGGTGCGGATGTTGTAGGTGAGGACGCGGAAGGTGGCCTCCGCACGGACCGACGCCGCCGTCAGGGCGACGGCGGCACAGGCCAGGATGACGGTGAAGCCGAGCTGCTTCGTGACCATGCCGATCACGCGATGTCGCGGAGCTCCTCGGCGCGCTGTAGGTCGACGGAGACGAGCTGCGAAACGCCGCGCTCCGCCATGGTCACGCCGAACAGCCGGTGCATGCGCGCCATGGTCATGCGGTGGTGGGTGATGACCAGGAAGCGGGTGCGGTTGTTGGCCGACATCTCTTCCAATAGCTTGCAGAAACGGTCGACGTTGGCGTCATCCAACGGTGCGTCCACTTCGTCCAGCACGCAGATCGGCGCCGGATTGGTCAGGAACACCGCGAACAGAAGCGAGAGCGCGGTCAAGGCCTGCTCGCCGCCCGACAGCAAGGACAGCACCTGCAGCATCTTGCCCGGCGGGCTCGCCATGATTTCGAGGCCGGCGTCGAGCGGGTCGTCCGATTCGGTCAGCGCCAGGTGCGCCCGGCCGCCGCCGAACAGCCGCACGAACAGGTCCTGGAAGTGCTTGTCGACTTCCTTGAACGACGCCAGCAGCCTGGCGCGGCCCTCGCGGTTGAGTTCGGAAATGCCCTGGCGCAGCTTGTCGATGGCGGCGATCAGGTCGTCGCGTTCGGTGCCGAGCGTGTCGATCTGGGCCTGCAATTCCTCGGCCTCGACCTCGGCGCGCAGGTTGACAGGGCCCATGGTCTCGCGTTCGCGGACCAGGCGTTCGACCTTGCGTTCGGTCGCGTCGAGTTCGGGCAGCGGCTTGTCGACCTCGAGGCCGGCGATATCGAACAATTGCTCCGGCGGGCACGACAGCTTGTCGGCGGCGCGTTCGGCGACCGAGGCGAGCGCCTGGTTGCCCTGTTCGACGGCGCCCTCGGCGCGCACCCGGTTCTCGCGCGCCTTGCCAAGCGCGGCCTCGGCTTCGCGCAGCAGGCCATCGGCCTCGCGCAATCCGTTCTCGGCGGTTTGCAAGGCGTCGGCGGCGACGGAGCGGCGCTGTTCCGATTTCGTAAGCGCCTCGAGCAGCGCCGTGCGCTTCTCCTCGATCGCGGCGGGCTGGGCCTTGAGACCCTCGAGTTCCTCGGCGAGCACCGCGCGGCGCTCGTCGAGTTGTTCGAGCTGGCGGCGCGACTCGGCCTCGCGGCGTTCCCACGATTGCAACTCGCCGGCGATGGCGAGCAGCCGCTCGCCGCGCGCCCGCGCCTGACGTTCCAGTCCGTCGCGCCGGGTCCGGCATTCCACTTGGTGTGTCCGACGTTCGGCCAGTTCGGTGCGGCCGGTCTCGATGTCGCGGCGCTCGGTTTCGGGCGCCGGCGTCGCCGCCAGTTCCTGTTCGGCTGCGGCGAGTGCCGTTTCGGCCTCGGTCAGGTCGTTGGTGTTGCCGGTGCGGGCTTCCTCGAGTGCGGCCAGCTTAGAGTTGTGCTGGGCGACGCGTTCCTTTATGGCGGCCAAGCGCTCGCGGATCGCGTCGAGCGCGGTCTCGGCCTCGCCGACGGCCTGGCGCGCCTGGCGCTCGGCATCGCGGGCCTGGCCTTCGGCATCGCGCGCGGCGTCGCGGGCGGCCTCGGCCGTCGCCTGTTCGGCGCGGCGGCCGGAAAGCTGGCCCCTGAGTTCGGCCAGGCGATTGCGTTGCTCCAGGCGCGTCGCCGCCGGCGTCGGCGCGGCGGAAGAGACCGTGAAGCCGTCCCAGCGCCACAGCCCGCCCTCGCGGCTGACCAGGCGCTGGCCCTGCTTGAGATCGCCAGCGAGTGCGCGCGCCTCGGCGTCGCTTTCGACGACGCCGATCTGCGACAGCCGCCGTGCCAGCGCGGCGGGCGCCTGGACGACGTCGGCGAGCGGGCGCGAGCCTGCCGGCAGTGTCGGCGCGCCCAGCATCGGTGGCAGCGTGCGCCAGTGCATCGCCGAGGCCTCGTCGGTCGGCGATGAAAGATCGTCGCCCAAGGCGGCGCCGAGCGCGGCCTCGAAACCGGGCGTCACCTGGAGCGCATCGATGACCGGCGGGAACAGGTCGTTCTCGACGGTGGCGAGAACCTTCTCGATGACGCGCTCCTCGGCTTCCAGTTCGGTGACGCGCGCCTGCGCGGCGTGCAGTTCCGAAACGGCGGCGCGGCTCGCGTCCTCGGTGGTCGCCTTGGCGGCCTCGGCCTTGTTGAGCGCGTCGCGGCGGTCCATCAGGTTGACCTGGTGGACGCCGAGGGCGGCCTCGGCCTCGGCCAGTTCGCCGGCGTCCGGGTTTTCGGCGGCGAGGCGCTGGAGCTGGTCGGCGATCTCGCCGGCACGGAGCGTCAGGCGGTCGCGACGCTGGGTGATTTCGGCGATGCGCTGGCCGAGCCCGGCGCGCTTGGCGTCGATGGTGGCGACACGCTCGGTCAGTTCGGCAAGGCGGTTCTCGATCTCGGCGACGGCGGCGTCGGCGTCGCGGAGTTCCGCCTCTGCGGCCTCGCGGGCCTCGGCCTCGCTCTCGCGGGCGGCCTCGATCTCTGTGCGTTCGGCACCGAGCCGCTCGGTCGCGGCCAGGGCGTCGGCGGCGAGCGCCTGTTCGCGCAGCTTGTCGGCGTCGAGTTGTTCGAGGCGGCGCGTGGCGTCCTCGGCGGCGAGGCGGATGCGCTCGGCCTCGGCTTCCAGGTTCTCGCGCGCGACCGTGAGGCGATGCAGTTCGGCCGCCGCTTCGGCTTCCGCCTGGCGCAGCGCCGGGATGGTCTCGGCGCGCTCGGCCTGCAACTTGGCGGCGTGCGCGGCGTGGCCGGTGAGTTCGCCGACCTCGGCGTCGACGGTGCGGAGCCGCGCCTCGGCCTCGGCCAGGCGTTCCTGAGCCTGCTTCCACAGCATGTGGAGCAGTGTCGCTTGCGCCTTGCGGATGTGTTCGGAGAGGTTGCGGTAGCGGGTCGCCTGGCGCGCCTGCTTCTTCAGGCCCTGGAGCTGGGTGTCGAGCGTGACCAGGATGTCGTCGAGGCGCTCCAGGTTGGTCTCGGCGCCGCGCAGCCGGAGCTCGGCCTCGTGGCGGCGCGAGTGCAGGCCGGTGATGCCGGCGGCCTCTTCGAGGAGGCCGCGCCGCTCGGTCGGCTTGGCGTTGATGATGGCGCCGATGCGGCCCTGGCTGACCAGCGCCGTCGAGCGCGCGCCGGTCGCCGAATCGGCGAACAGGAGTTGCACGTCGCGGGCGCGCACGTCGCTGCCGTTGACCCTATAGAGCGAACCCTTCTCGCGCTCGATGCGGCGCGACACCTCGAGTTCCTCGACATCGTTGAACTGTGCCGGCGCCGAGCGTTCATCGTTACCGAGCACGAGCGAAACCTCGGCGATGTTGCGCGGCGGGCGGTTGGCGGTGCCGCCGAAGATGACGTCTTCCATGCCGGCGCCACGCATCTGCTTGGCCGACGTTTCGCCCATCACCCAACGCAGCGCCTCGACAAGGTTGGACTTGCCGCAGCCGTTCGGGCCGACGACGCCGGTGAGGCCGAGCTCGATTGGGAGCTCGGTGTTGTCGACGAACGACTTGAAGCCCGAAAGCCGCAGTTTATTGAACTTCAGCACCGCCGGTGGGTCCTTTCCCTGTTGTTTAATTCTGCGCTTTTTTCAGTGCCTGGTCGATGGCCGCCTTGAATTCCGCGTAAGGCTGCGCGCCCGATATCTTGGTGCCGTTCACCAGGAACGACGGCGTCGAATTGATCTCGTGGTCCTTGCTCGCCTTCCTGGCGGTGCCCTGAATGAAGTCGATCAGCGGCTGCTGCTTGATGCAGGCGTCGACGTCGGCCGGCGTCAGGCCGCCGAAGCGGGCGACTTTCTTGAGCGCGTCGATGGGAGGGTCGGCGCGCGACCACTGCTCCTGGG
>JAYNJY010000224.1:0-4993 GCA_038110665.1 Rhodospirillaceae bacterium
CGAGGTCGGCCGCCACTTCGGTTTCGCTCATGCGTTCGCCCGGCTGGTAGAGCCCGCCGCGAATGGCAGCGCGTAGCGCGTCGAGCACGTCGGCTGCGCGCGACTGGCGCGCGGCGCGGGTGGCCGGCTTGACGGTCGCGCCGGCCACCTGCGTTACCGGGGCGCGGCGGCGCCGGCGGCGTCGCCGGCGGTGCGGCCGAAGACGGCGCCCGACATCAAGCCGGTGCCGCCCGGATAGTTGAAGTAGAAGAGCCCGCCGATCAGTTCGCCGGCGGCATAGAGGCCGGGGATCGGGGCGAGGTCGACGTCGAGCACCTGGGCGCTCTCGGGCACAACGCGCAAGCCGCCGAAGGTGAAGGTGATGCCGCAGGTGACCTGATAGGCCTCGAACGGGCCTTCGTCGATGACGTTGGCCCAGTTCGACTTCGGCACGGCGAGGCCGCGCGTGCCGCGGCCGTCCTTCACGGTCGGATCGAAGGCGACGTCGGTCATCACAGCGGCGTTGTAGGCCTTCATCTCGGCAAGGAAGCCTTGCTTGTCGACGCCCTCGAGCTTGTCGGCCAGGTCTTCGAGCGTGTTGCCGGTGACCTTGGTGACCTCGCGGATGCGGTACTCGTCGCGCAGCATCTTGATCACCTTCTGATCGAAGATCTGCCAGGCGAACTGGTCGGGCTGGTTCAAGATGACGTGGCCGTACTTGGCGTAGGTGTAGTTGCGGAAGTCGGCGCCCTCGTCGACGAAGCGCTTGCCGGCGGCGTTGACCATGATGCCGAGCGGGTAGGAGTGCTTCTGGAAGTTGTCGCCGACCGCGAGATCGCCGAACTCGGGCGCGTTGCAGTCCCAGCCGACCGCGTGGCAACCCGACCAATTGCCGTAGGGCGCGGCGCCGATGTCGAGCGCCATGCGGATGCCGTCGCCGGTGTTGAAACGCGAGCCGCGCACCTTGGCCAAATCCCAGCCAGGCCCGAGGTAACGCGTGCGCCATTCGTGGTTGGCCTCGAAGCCGCCGGCGGCGATGACCACCGATTTGGCCGCGACATCGAAGATCTCGCCGCCTTTCTTGACGCGCACGCCCTTGACGGCGTGGCCGTCGTAGATGAGCGAGAGCACGCGCGTCCTGTATTCGATGCGGATGCCGGACGCCTTGGCGAGCTTGGTCTCCTCCTCGATGATGCCGGGACCGCCGCCCCAGAACTCGGTGCAGAGCCCGCCCCAGAAGCGGAAGCGGCCGTCGATCTTGAACGCCTGTCGGCCGTAGCTCGGCACGAAGCGCATGCCGCGGCCACGCAGCCATTTCATGGTCTCGAAGCTGTTCCTGACCAGCCGCTCGCACAAATCGGCGTCGGTGCGGTACTGGGTGACGCGGAACATGTCGTCGAAGAACTGATCCTCGGTGTATACGCCGAAGTCGGTGGTGGCGATCTCCTCGTTCGAGAGGTCCGGCATGATCTGGCGCACGTCGTCGACGCCGTTGTAGGCATAGCGCACGGCGCCTGCCGTGAAGCGGCTGTTGCCGCCGCATTCGTCCTCGGGCGCGCGCTCGAACATGCACACGCTGGCGCCACGCTCCTGGGCGGCGAAAGCGGCCGTGAAGGCCGCGTTGCCGGCGCCGATGACGATCACGTCGGCTTCGATCTTGCTCATCATATCCCCCGTCAGGAAAATCTTGTGTACAATTGTATGCAAATTGTCATGGGCCGGCTGGCGTGTCAAACTGGTCGCGTCACAGGGAATGAAGGACAGGGGAGGAAAACGCCATGATCGCCAACGAATTCGGCCGCTACGCCGCCGGCCTGGTCGACGCGCCGCTCGACGACGCTGTGCTGCATGCGGCCAAGCGCTGCGTGCTCGATACCTTCGCCGCCACCATCTCGGGCGCCGTGCATCCGCCGGCGACCCTGATGCAGGACGCCCTGGCCGAGGAGTTGGATCACGGCGGCGCGCAATTGGTGCCGTCGGGGCGGCGCGCGCCGGTGCGCACGGCGGCCCTGATCAACGGCGCCGCGGCGCACGCCATGGAAGTCGACGACATCTTCCGCGACGGCGTCTACCACCCCGGCCCGCCGGTGATGCCGGCCGCGCTCGCCGCCTGTCAGGCGCGCGGTTACGGCGGCGAACGCTTCCTGCGCGCGGTGATCGCCGGCTACGAGGTTTCCAACCCGGTCGCGGCGGCGATGCAGCCGGCGCACTACGACTATTGGCACACCACCGGCACGATCGGAACCATTGGCGCGGCGGCGGCGGTCTCGGTCGCGCTCGGGCTCGACGCGACCCAGACCAAGAACGCCATCGCCAATTCGGTGACCATGGCCGCCGCCCTGCAACAGGCCTTTGCCACCGATTCCATGGGCAAGCCGCTTCACGCCGGCCATGCCTCCGAGGCCGGCGCCACCGCGGCGCTCCTGGCCGAGAAGGGCATGACCGCGGCGGACGGCATGTTCGAGGGGCCACGCGGTTTCGGCAAGGCGATGAGCCGCGAGGTCGACTGGGACAAAGCTGTCGGCTCGCTCGACAAGGAATTCACCATCTGCCGCATGACGCAGAAGAACCACACCTGCTGCGGCCATACCTTCGCCGCCATCGACGCGGTGCTGGCGCTGAAGGATGCGCACGGCCTCAAGCCCGAGGACGTCACCGCGATGACGGTCGGGACCTATGCCAAGGGCGTCGAGATCTGCGGCAATCCAAATCCGACGACCGTCTACGAGGCCAAATTCAGCCTCGAATACGTGATGTCGGCGGCGCTGGTGACGGGGCGCGTGCGCTTCGCCGCGTTCGAGCCAGAGCGGCTCGCCGACCCCGCCATCCGCGCCAACATGGCCAAGGTGAAGTGCCATATCGACGAGGCCGCCGAAAAGGCGTTTCCGTCGCGGCGCTCGGCCACGGTAACCATCGCCACGACCGCGGGCGATACATTCGAGCACTACTCGCCGACGCGCAAGGGCGATCCCGATAATCCACTGAGCGACACCGAACTGGAAGACAAGTTCCGCGAACTGACCGAGGCGGTGATCGGCGAGAAAGCCGCGGAAGCCCTGCGGCGCCGCGTCTGGAACTTACAGGATGCCGCCGGCCTGGAAGATCTGTTCGCGCCGGCCGCGGCGCCCCGGGCGGTGTCGCGCTAGAGTTTGGTTGCTTGCCGGCCACATGCTATTCGGGCCTGTACTTCGTAGGTGAACGGGTTATAAAGACCCCACAAAATTTATGCGAATAGCGATGCGCCGAGGGAACTCCGGCCGGTCGCGGGAAGATCGGCGTATAGACGGGAGTACCGAGGGGATGCGGTATGGAGGCGTACGATCTGCGGCGGTTGAACGTCCTCATCGTCGACGACAACCGACATATGCGGTTCCTGCTCAAGACCATCCTGCACACCATTGGCATCCGCGACATCATGGAGGCGGGTGACGACTCCTACGCGCTCAAAATCATGAACACCTTTCCCGCCGACGTGATCATCACCGACTGGCGCATGGAGCCGCTCGACGGCCTCGACCTGACGCGCATGATCCGCACCAGTTCGGACAGTCCGAACCCGTTCGTGCCGATGGTCATGCTTACCGGCCACACCGAGACGGCGCGCGTCCAGGAAGCGCGTGACGCCGGCATCACCGAGCTCCTGGCCAAGCCGGTCTCGTCGAAGATGGTCTATCACCGGCTCGTGCAGCTGATCGAGAAGCCGCGGACCCTCGTCAAGGCGCGTCGCTTCACTGGGCCCGACCGTCGGCGCAAGTTCATCCGCATCGAGGGGCCGGACCGCCGCGCCAGCGACGACTAAGCGCCTTTCGAAACTGAGCGCCTTTCGAATTTGTGTCAGCGGTTCATCTTGCCGGCGTTGCCGTCGGCGGCGCGGCCCTTCTGCATCGGATCGGCCTCGAGCTGGGCGCGGATGTCGGGCGGGATGGCGATGGTTTCGCGGGTGTCCTTGCGGAAGTAGATGTTGACGCATTCGGCGGTCGCGCGGCAGCTGCCGTCGAGGAACACGCCGTAGCCGGTGGTCATGGACTTGGTGCCGAGCCTGAGCACGCGCGCGCCGATCTGCATGATACCGGGGAAATGCGCTTCCTTGATGAAGTCGATGGCGATGTGCGCCAGGATGAAATCGATGCCGGGGTGGCGCGCGGGATCGAGCAGCCCGCCCAGGAAGGCGACGCGCCCGACCTCCAGGAACTCCGGGTAGGAGCAGTTATTGACGTGGCCCAGGTCGTCCTGGTCGCAGTAGCGGATGGTGACCGGGGTCCAGAAGGCGAAGGACCGGGCGTCGGTGAGGTCGATGGCGGCGTCGGGCATGGCCGTCCTCCTGTTGTGGACGGCCATAGCTTAGCCGCGCGGACGGGCAATGCAATGCGGCCCGGCGCCGGATCGGTTGGTCAGGCGCTTAGAGTCCGCTGTGCCGCCGCGGCGCCACCGGGAAGGTACGGCGTGTCGGTGCGCTGCAGCCCGATCTCGGTGCCCTGCAGGGCGCCGAGCAGCATCAACTCGCTGCAGTAGCCCATGTGACCGATGCGGAACGCCTTACCGGCGAAACGCGCGAGCCCGCCGCCCGGCGTGAGGCCGAGGTCGTCGCGCACGGTCGCGCGGAACGCGTCGGCGTCATGGCCTTCGGGAAACAGCACGGCGGTCACCGGGTTGCTGTATTCGGCCGGCTCCTGGCATATCGGCTCCAGGCCCCAGGCGGCGACGGCGGCGCGTGTCGCGGCGCCGAGCCTGCGGTGGCGCCGGAACACGTTGTCGCGGCCTTCCTCCTGCAGCATGGCGAGCGCCTCGTTGAGCCCGAACAGCATGTTGATGGCCGGCGTGTAGGGGAAGTAGCCGTCAACATTATTCTCGCGCATCCAGCCCCAGTCGAAACAGAACTTGGGCAGGCGTGCCGTCTCGGCGGCGCGGCGCGTCTTGGCGCTGACGGCGTTGAAGCTCAGGCCCGGCGGCAGCATCAGTCCTTTCTGCGAGCCGCCGATGCTGACCTCGACGCCCGATTCGTCGTGGCGATAGT
>JAYNJY010000225.1:0-4984 GCA_038110665.1 Rhodospirillaceae bacterium
CGCCAGCGCCGCGACGCCGAGCTTGCGGAAACGCCGGCCCCAGACGCCGGCCAAGGCATAGCTCGCCGCTGCCGCCAGCACCGCCAACTGCGGCGCCAGGCCTTCATCGGCGCCGGCCAGCGTGCCCTGGCCGAGCATCACGGCGACGCCGGCGAAAGCGAGCAGGATGCCGGCGAGTTTCGCCGCCGTGACGCGTTCGTCCGCGGTGAGGACGTGGGCGGCGAGGATGGTGAACATCGGCGTGGTGGCGGCGAGGCCGGACGCGATCTGGCCCTGGCCCCAGACGATCAGGGTGAACGGCAGCGCGTTGTTGAGGAGCCCCATGACCGCGAACGCCCGCCACACCTCCGGCCGTCGCGGAAGCGGGATACGCAACAGCACAAGCAGCGTGCCCAACGCCAAGGCCGCGATGGCGACGCGGAGCGCGACGATGGTCAGCGTCGGCAGTTCGCGCACGGCGACGCCCTGGAACAGGAATGAGCCGCCCCACAGCACGGAGAGTGCCAGCAGCATCGCCCCCTCGCGTCGGCCCATGCGGAGCGGTGCCGGAACTTCAAGGGGGGGCGTAGCGGCATCCATGCGCGCGTGATAGCGGGGTGCCGTGCCGTCCGGCCACCCGGTTCATGCGATCCGAAAAAGATTCCGCTATGACGCCTGCGCCGCCAGTACCTTGGTCGCCCAGCCGCGCAAGCCGCGGCCGTCGGGATATCGGGTGCCGCGCTCCGCGCTTTCCTGGATCCAGCGTTCGACCGGCACGAAGAAGCCGGTCTTCGGCCTGTCGAGCACAGCGGCCGGAAGCTTGCGCATGGGCGTCACCGCCATGGCGGCCTTGTCGGGCGCCCCGTCTGACCCCTGGGCGCGGGCCAGTGCCGGGGCGAGGCCCGCGAGCAGCACCGGATCGACCAGCGGCACGCGGATTTCGAGCGAATGCGCCATGCCGGCCCAGTCGGCGTCGCGCAGCAACTGGTTCAGCATGTACCAGCTCATTTCCAGTGCACGTACCTTGTTGACGGGCGAGCTCACGCCTGCCGCCGTCGCCTCGAGGCGCATCATGGTCTGGAGCGCGGCCCAGCCGGTGCGCGCCATTTCCGGGTCCATGATCGCCGGCAATTCCCACGGCATGAATAGACCGCGCCGGAGCAGGTAGGCGCCGGCGTAGCTGCCGCCGAGTTCAAGCAACCCGGCGTACTTGGGCGAAGTCATGGCGGCGATCGCCGGCCCGAAGACGACACGGAACGCCTTGCCGAGCGCGGCCATGCCTGGCACCGCGCCGATCAGCCCGGCCATTCGCGGCACCTGGCGGAAGCTGTCGTAGCCGGCGAACAGTTCGTCGCCGCCAAGGCCCGAGAGCGCCACCTTGAGCCCGCCGTGCGCGGCGACGCGGGCGACGAAGTAGGTGTTGACGCCGTCGATGCTCGGCTGGTCCATGGCTCGGAGGATTTCCGGTAGCGCCGCGTCGAAGTGCAGCTTGGCGATGCGCTCGGTGCGGTGCTTGGTTCGGTAGTGGCCCGAGACGGCCTCGGCCAGCGGCACCTCGTCCTTGTGCGAGCCCTCGAACTCCTCGAAGCCGAGCGTGAAGGTGCGCAGGTCCGCGCCCTGGTCCTCGGCGGCCAAGGCGGCGAGGGTCGCAGAATCGCGTCCGGCCGAGAGGAACACACCGACCGGTACGTCGGCGACGAAATGATGGCGCACGCTGTCGAGCAGCAGTTCGCGCAACCGGCCGGCGGTCATGGGCGGCGCGTCCTTGGCCGCGGCCTCGCCCTCGGCCAAGACCTTGGCCGGCTCGAAGTAGCGCGTTTCCTGGCGCCGGCCGCCGCGTTCGACGGTCAGGGTGGCACCGGCCGGCAGCGCCTCGATGTCGGCGTAGAGCGTGTGCCGGTCGGGCACCGAACCGAACAGCGCGAACCCGACATGGCCGGCCGGGTCAGGCCCGGCGTGCCCGGCGCGGCCGCCGGCGAGCAGCGCCTTGACTTGCGACGCGACGCGGAGCGTCTTGCCGTCGTCGGCGATATAGAGCGGCTTGATGCCGAACGGGTCGCGCGCCAGGAAGAGCCTGCCATCGCGTGCGTCCCAGATGGCGAGCGCGAACATGCCGCGCAGCTTCGCCGCCATCGCCGCGCCGTCGCGTTCGTAGAGGCGCAGGATCACCTCGGTGTCGGACCGGGTGCGGAACCGAACGCCCTGGCGTTCCAGCTCGGTCCGCAGTGCCTGGAAATTGTAGACCTCGCCGTTGTAGGTGATGCGGTAGCGCGCCGCCGCACCGTCGACGCCGTCGATCACCATGGGCTGGGCCGCGTCGGCGGAAAGGTCGATGATGGCGAGGCGCCGGTGCGCCAGCCCGATCCGGCTCTTGTCGTCGATCCAGTGGCCGCCGCCGTCCGGCCCGCGCCGAAGCATGGCCTTGTTGATTTCCATGAGTTCGCCTAGCGTCACCGGCGGCGCGTCCGGGTGATAGGCGAAAAGGGCGGCAATCCCACACATCCACGCTTTCTACCGCGTTCCCGCCGGGGGAACAAAGTTTTTTCAATGGAATCAGTTATTTGCATCCGCCGATGAAATGGGGTTAAAAAGCCTCATGAAACAGGTCATCCAGAGCCGGAAGAGCGGCAAGCTGGCCCTCAAGGAGGTGCCGGCGCCCCGCGTCAAGGCCGGCCATCTGCTGGTCGAGACCCGTGCCTCGCTGATTTCCGCCGGCACCGAACGGATGGTCATCGACTTCGCCAAGAAGAGCATAGCCGGCAAGGCGCGTGCGCGCCCCGACCTGGTCAAGAAGGTCATCGGCAAAGCCAGGCGCGACGGCCTCAAGGCGACCTTCGAAACCGTCATGGCGCGCTTGGACGAGCCGCTGCCCCTGGGCTATTCCGCCGCCGGCGTGGTCCGTGCCGTCGGCGCCGGGCTGGAAGGCGACTTCCGCGTCGGCGAACGGGTCGCAGTGGCCGGCGCCGGCCTCGCCAACCATGCCGAGCTTAACGTGGTGCCGAAGAACCTCGCCATCCGTGTGCCGGATGGCGTCGGCGACGAGGAAGCCGCCTTCGCCACGCTCGGCGCCATTGCCATGCAGGCGTTCCGCAATGCCGGCACCGGGTTGGGCGACGTCGTCGCCATCGTCGGCTGCGGGCTGGTCGGCCAGCTCGCAGCGCAGTTCGTCACGCTATCCGGAGGCCGCGCGCTCGCCCTCGACTACGACCCGGAGCGGCTCGAGATGGCACGTCGATTGGGCGCCGAATGCGCGCTCGACCTCGGCTCCGACGCCGTCACCGAGACGGTGCGGGAAATGACCCAAGGCCGCGGCGCCGACGCCGTCATCATCGCCGCCGCGACGCAATCGAGCGAACCCCTCGAGACTGCCGCGCTGGTCGCCCGCGACCGCGCGCGCGTCGTCATGGTCGGACTCACTGGCACGGCGTTCCCCTACGCCGACTTCATGAAGAAGGAACTCAATATCGTCGTCTCACGCTCCTATGGGCCGGGCCGCTACGACGACGATTTCGAGACACGCGGCGTCAAGTACCCGGAAGGCTGGGTGCGCTGGACCGAGACCGAGAACATGGCCGAGGCGCTCCGGCTGATGCGACCCGGCCAGAAACGCCACCTCGACGTCCAGGCGCTGATCTCGCACCGTCTTACCTTCTCCGATGCGGAGGCCGCCTACGATCTCGTCACCGGCGGCGCCAAGCACCTCGGCGTCGTGCTGCATTACGCCGGACTGCGCGAGGCCCCGGCCGAACCGGTCATCCGGCCGGCCAAAACCACGTCGGCGTCGACATGCGTCGTCGGCGCCATCGGCGCGGGCGCCTATGCGCGCGCGCAACTGTTGCCGCAACTGAAGGGCCTCGGCGCCGAACTCGCAACCCTGGTGACCGAGCGCGGCGCCACCGCCGACCACGGCCGCGAGAGCTTCGGCTTCAAGCAGGCCGCGACCGATCCGGCCGCCGTCTTCCAGGACGCCGCCGTCAACGCCGTCGTCATCGCCACCCGCCACGACAGCCATGCCGCACTCACCGCCGCCGCGCTCGCGGCGGGCAAGTCGGTCTGGGTCGAGAAGCCGCTGGCGCTCGACTTCGAAACCCTCAACGCCGTCGTCGCCGCGCGCAATGCGGCGAGCGCCGGCTTCTTCACGGTCGGTTTCAACCGCCGCTTCGCGCCGGCGACCCGGCGACTGCAGGCGGCATTGGCCAGGCGGCCCGGTCCGCGTGTCATCCTGATCCGCGTCAACGCCGGCAGCCTGCCGCCCGAACACTGGACCCAGGCCGCCGACGCCGGCGGTGGACGCATCGTCGGCGAGGCCTGCCATTTCGTCGATCTCGCGCGTGCCTTGGCCGGCGGTGCCGTCGTCAGCGTCGATGCGCGCGCCGCCGCCAACACCGACGGCGCCGTTGACGACGTTGCCATCGCCATGCAATTCGCCGACGGTTCGCTCGCCACGGTGCTCTACACGGCGCGCGGCGACACCGCGGCCGGCAAGGAACTGATCGAGGTCCACGCCGGAGGCGCCACCTCCTAGATCGACGACTAGCGCCGGTGCACGGTCTCCGGCGACTCCGGCGCCGAAGGCGGGATGGGCGCCCAGTCGAAGGGCGCCAAGGCGGCGCTTGCGGCATTTGTCGCCGCGGTCAAGGCGGGCGGGCCGGCGCCGGTGGACGAGGCCGAACTGGTCGAGACCAGCGCCGCCACGCTGGCAGTGATGGAAAGCCTGCGAAGCGGCGAAGCCGTGGCGCTGGCCTGAGGAATCAACGGGGGACGATCATAGGCAGGGGCATGGAGCTGAACGCATTCTTCGAGAGCGAGTTCGATGAGCACGCCGCCGTCGCCGCCGCCACCCGCGCGGGCCTGAGCGAGCCGTTCCGGCGCCTCGTCTCCGTCGCCACCGACACGGTCAGGCGCGGCGGCAAGCTGATGTTCTTCGGCAACGGCGGCAGCGCCGCCGACTGCCAGCACCTGGCGACCGAACTGACCATCCGCTACAAGAAGGACCGCGCCGCCA
>JAYNJY010000226.1:0-2013 GCA_038110665.1 Rhodospirillaceae bacterium
GGGGCCGGATCGTCAACTTCGCCGGGATGAACGCCATCCACGGCTACAACGGCCGCGCCCACGTCTCGGTCGCCAAGCACGGCGCCTGGGGCCTGACCAAGGCGCTGGCCAAGGAATTCGGCCCCAAGGGCATCACCGCCAATATCATTTCGCCGGGGCCGATCGGCGGGCAGCACAGCGATCCGGCGATGGCCGCGCATATCGCCGAACTGGCGGCAAAAGTGCCGCTGGGGCGCGTCGGCACGCCGGAGGAAGTCGCCGCCGTGTTGGCGCTGCTCGCGTCCGAGGACGGCGGTTTCATTAACGGCCAGTTGATCCAGGTGAACGGCGGCGCCGAAACCTGATCCGGTCGGCATCAAAGCGCCGAGACTAAAGCGATTGGCCGCGGCTGACGGACGCATTGTCCGAACGCGGGCTGAAAGCATAGACCAGCACCGGTACGTCGCCCCGGTTGCGCACCGTGACGGTGTCGCCCGGCTTCGGATTCTTAAATGACGCATAACCGATGCCGTGCACGGTGAAGCCCTGGATGGTGTCGCGCGACGCGCCCGGCGCATGGTGAACCAGCGCCAGATCGACCGGGTGATCGGCCTCGAACTGGAATTTGACGGCGTTCTTGCCGCCGTGGTCGATCAACAGCCGCGCCTCCTGACCGGGCGGCACGATGAACTGGTATGTCCAGTCGAGGCACGGCTTGGCGTCCTCAAACTGCACGTCGATCAGGTTCAAGCGTGGTTGCTCGTAGGCGAGGCGCTCGCTCAAGGTATTGGTCAGCGACTTGGTCAGTACCGGCGTCACGGTGCCGAGGCCGAGCACGGCGACGACGATACCGGTGACGAACGACAGCGGCTGCACGGCGAAGCCCTTGGGCGAAACAATCCAATCCCACAGCCGCCGCACCAGATGCGGCTCGGCCGGACGGGCCTGGATCTGGCCGACCGCGGCGCGCACCGCACCCGCCCGATCGCGCCCGGGCGTCGCCTCCGCGAACTGGCCGCCGAGCGCCATCAGGTCGTCCTCCATGGCGGCGAGCGAGCCCATTTCGCGCGGCACGCGCGGATCGCTGGCGGCAAGCCGGTAGATCTCGCGCATTTCGGCCCGATCTAGGTCGGCGTCGAGCCCACGGCTCAGCATCTCGTCGATACGTTCAATCTCACTCATGACATCCCTCAATGTCAGGTCGGCCACCACGGCCACACAAGACGGTTCGCCGGTTTGGGCGATTGTTTCGGTAATGTGTAACGCTTGTGACCGCCGGAGTTTGCTGAAACCGCAAATATTTCCGCAGATCCCGGCCTCACGGTCCGACGAGGTCGTCGCGGCCGGTCCGCACGAGGTACTCGCGCAACATCCGGCGTGCCCGGAACACGCGGTTTTTCGCCGTTCCGACCGGGATTCCGGCGATTTCCGCCGCCTGCTCGTAGCTCATACCTTCCATGGTCACCAGTACCCGCGCCTCGCGCAATTCGTCGGGCAGCTCGGTCAGCCCCTGGCGCAGCGCCGTGATGGTCTGGTTGAGTTGGGTCTGCGCATGCGGCGACGGCCCCGCGTCGCTGTGGCGTTCGAGTACGTCGTCGGATTCGAACTGGTAGCGCCGCTCGGGTGCCCGCGTGCGGTAGTTGCGCGACAGGTTCAGCGCGATGCCTATGCCCCAGGTCGAGAACTTCGACGCGCCCTGGAACCGGTGCAGGTTGCGGTAGACCTCTAGGAAGGTGTCCTGGGTCAGATCCTCGGCCGCGCCGTCGGCCGACACCTGGCGCAGGATGAAGCGGTAGACCCGGGCCTCCAGCCGTCCGACCAGGTCGGCGAAGGCGCGCGCATCGCCCGCAACCGCGCGGGCGACGTCCCAGGCGTCCGGATCATCTTGACGGTAATTGGCAGCCAAAGCCGCCGCTTGCTGGTCCGCCATGCCGCCCCTTCGTTGCCGCGGCGCCACGGGCGCCGCTGTCCCTGGTCGGGATTCCCGTGTTTACTTGCCGCGCCAACCCGTCGGTATGGGCTTGTGGGTCGCGC